>JADIMI010000004.1 GCA_017694845.1 Candidatus Cryptobacteroides intestinavium | reverse complement strand
TTCACCCGGCTTCCGACAAGCTCATCCTTGAAACAGGACACTAACGCAAAAGACATTGCTGTCAGCAGTCCTATGTTCTGAAACAGTCTGTATCTTTTCATATTGGCTCCTCTGATATAAATGGAACTGTCATACGCCTCTACGGTCCGTCCGGTTTATGTGGCCGTGGACAAGGCAAGGCAGAGTCCAGGTTATTGTTCTATTGGCAACCGGGAGGGGAACATTCAACCCCGCCCGGCCGTTAGAGATTCCCTGAAGGGATCACAGGTTGAAGTTATTCTCCCTGTCCGGCATCTTCAGTGCTTTCAGTGACTTCGACTTCCATAGGGACATCGATGGAAGGTTTTACTTCAACAAAATCGTCTACCGTCACTTCGAATGTGATAGGAATGAGTACTGGATCCGGATCTTCCGGATCTGGATCTGGATCTTCCGGATCCGGATCATATCCGCCGCCTTCTCCGAAAATGAAGGTATAGATATACTTCTTGCCCTGCTCCCAGGTGAATGCCGCAGGAATGGCAGCCTGCTTGGGGGCACCGTTCTCACCGCCCCAGAGCAGAACATCGGTATCCTTATTGATACTGTCTCCGGCAACGTTCCAGATAGCACAGTTGACAAGGAAATATGATCCGTTTTCAGCCTTCCCGACAGTACCAGGATATGGAACTGTCTCAGGATCCCATGCAGTCGTTGTCTGAGGCAGAAGGAGAAGGGCGTTCTTATTGAACTCGTTCTTGACAGTATTGTCACCCGTGACATTTGCAGTCAGATCCACGACTGTATTTGTCCCTTCCACTTTAACGGTTTCGAAATCCACCGGATATACAGTAGAACCTGAAGTCAGGGCATTCCATTTACCCCAGCTGCCATCTGTGTAATCAATTGTATAGTTAAAACTACCATCATGGTCAGCATCTACCATATTGTTGTCCGTATCGTCAGTCGGGAAAGCGAAGGTGTTCTTATTACCTACGTTCACGACACTTACACCGGAAATCTCCACATAAAGATTTGCATTGGTATTCTTCGCATTGAACACGATCTGGGAAAGTGCATGACGGAAATTCAGGGTTACAGGTGAAGTTGTCTCCGCAGTCTCGCCTTTGGTCTGATCCATCTTTACTGAATAAAGAAGGTCTTTCTGTGATGCGACAGCAGTAGAAACCTCAAAGTTAGCGATAGAAGCCGGCGCTGTCCCTTCTGCCGCATCCGGATTCCATGTGATGGTACCGTTTTCGACTGCATAGAAATCCACTTTGGATTCATTAGGCCAGAAACGGGTACCGCTCTCGTTAACCCACGTATTGCCGCCATCTGTCGAAACGATTCTGTCCCCGTTGATGTAGGTCTTGCCATCACTCTCGGCATACACCGTAAACCCGGACGGCTTGTTGTTGTTGCAGTAGATGTCAGCAGCCTTGGTGGCATTGCCGGCCACTACATTGAAAGAGATCTCGTCCCCGTCGCGGTTGACCTCGACGACCTCGTTTTTCGAGCAGGAGGCTGCAATCAGGAGCAGTCCTGCCGTTCCAAATAAAAATTTCTTCATAATTAAATTTAATTAAAAGGTTGTTTATGATATTTATAATATTATGTCGCTTTCAACTACTTCCCAGTCATCCACCGACGGGTCGAATCCGCTTCCGTTCTCCATAGGCTGCGGAAGTTCCAGCCCATCGATGATTATATGTACGTGCCTGAAGTCCGGTGCGTTATGGACCTGGTCCGTGACATCGAGATAGTCCCCGTCCTTGAAGCAGAACTTCTCTCCGTTGTCCATCACGGCGTAGAATGTCATCCGGTGCGGGTCAGGATTGTCGGTGTTGTGTCCGAACGTGTAGAACATACCGGTCACCTTCGACACCCCGTCTGAGGTCCCCGGGAACGGCAGGGTGACGCATTCGTCACCGATGTCCTCGCTGGAGAACTCCAGAGTCCCGGCCATACCGGAGAGCGTCCCGGATATCATCGAGAGGTGCTTCAGGTTCTTCACGTTCCTCACCTCGTAAGTGTAGGTACATACAAGTTCGTGCGGGTAGAGGGTGATCACCTGGCTTTCCGTCCTGGTGTAATCGTCATTCATCGTATCCGGATCCTCGCTTATCGGGACACAGGTGTAGTTCGCTCCGGCATCGGATATCTCCACTTCTGTCACGGAGCAGCCCCACATCATATCAGGGCAGATGACCACGCGCTCATCCTCGGTCCCGTCGGCGCGGGGTGCTGAGTTGACGGTGTTTCCGTACATAGGCTCGAGCACGCTGCCCTCCCTGGTGTAAATCCCGTGTGACCAGAAATCATCCGTATTGTAGAACTGCACCGATTCCGTATCGTTGTTGTAGCACAGGACGAGATAGCGTCCGTTCCTGAGCTCTATCTGCCCGCCGTCGGTATTGTTGAAGTCAAACCGGTGACCGGCGCCTCCTCCAACAGGATAGAAGTACACGCACATTCCATCAGGATCTGCATCCGGAGCATCCCTCCAGTCGAATTCCACGCTCAGCACCATCGAATGCGGATGATGGTAGCACAGGTCCTTGTGGTAACAGGAGGAGCAGAGAATGATCATCGAAAAGAGATATAGCAGCCGTTTCATCTTCCACCTCCTTTGCCTCTGTTGTAATTGTTCCAGCCGATCAGCCATACAAGCGAGACCTCCAGCTTTGTCGGGCCTACGTACCGGCGTTTCTTTGTTGCCTGCCATACATAGCAGTTGTCGACCGGGTCATATTCGTAGTACTTTCCTCCGAGGTAGCCTATCCCGGCGGTGAAATCGATATTGAACCTCCTCGCTATCGGGAGAGAGTAGCCGTATTCCACACCGGCGGCGAAACTGGCCCCGTCAAAGATGTTCCCCAGAGGCTCTCCTCCAAGATATCCGCGGCCTCCTGCCTCGAAGTCATACGTGAGCACCTGTCCGTAGACGCCTATGTGGTGGCCGGTCAGGGGCTTGTCATTCGCTTCCTTGCCGAACCACTTGCGGAGCGTGAGCCCGCCTCCGTATGTCCTCCAGTACCAGTGTACCCTGTCGCTGTTCCACCACGAGTACATCCAGTCACCTGCGATGCTCCAGTTCTTCCCGAGATAGAACTCCACGCCTATGTTAGGGACGAGCAGTGCATCATAGAGCATATTGGTCTTCACTCCCATATAGAACGGTGTCCTGGAGACAGGGATGAGGTCAGGGAACGGAGCCGCCCCGCTGACAGGGACTTCCAGACGGTCGTGTATCGCCATTACCGGAGGCAGCTTGATCGGATTCCATATCTTCTTGTAGTACAGATGGAGACTTGATGCACGGAGTTCCGGGAAATGATGGGCGTACATATATCTGTACGGCGCCCCTCCCTTGAACCTCGACAGCCTTCCGACATTGTTGTCTTCAAGTTTCTCCCCTCCAGCGCATCGCACGGCGATATCACGCAGGAATTCCAGGGTCTCTTCCCGGTAAGGGACTTTCGGGTCAGCCTCGACCATTCTTATCAGACCCCACCAGTCTCGTCCGATGAACGTGAACTGGGTCAGAGAGTCCGGCAGCTCCCCGTACCTGGACAGATAGCCGAAAAGTACATTCGCTCGTTTGAGGGAAAGACGTTTGTTCAGAGGAATGGATCCTTCCGGGGATGCCCCTCCGATTACACGGATCTTCTGCAGCACATAGATGGAATCGCTCCAGCCTGTCTTCAGACTGTCAGCGATCCTGTCCAGAGCCGCCCTGTTGTCCCTGATTCCGGGATCCAGGACGGAATACCCCTGCCGGAAGAATATCTTCACGGAGTCTTCCACTTCCTGGGCGCGGCCTGTATAGCATACAGACAATACAGACACGAGAACCAACAGTATATGTTTTATGCTTCTCATTCTGTTCCCTTTATTCTATTAGATTAACTGATATTCAATGTAACCGTTCCTGTCCCGGGTATAAGTGTCGATGATGTCGATCACCTGGTCTTTCTTCGCGAATGTGGATTTTTCCAGCTCCGATCTGAATCCTTCCCAGTCCTCTCCGCTCCATTCAACGTGCATCAGGCTGTGGTCGAATTCGTTGTTCTTCTCTATGTAGTCGGCAAATGATTTCGCCCTGTTGCTGGAAAGCCGGATGTTGTATTCGTAAGTACCTTCAGGAGATGCGAAACCTGCGACATAGATCCCGGTTATGGCGATATAGTCCTTCTCCTTCACTACGTCTATCGAACTGGTGACGGTATCAAGCACCGCCCTGTTGTCGGCGAGTTCCGGAAGGATATCGTACTTGTCCCATTTGAACTGGAGCCTTGCCACGCGGCTCTCCTCTCTCCTCTTTATAGGCTCCGGGTCCGGTTCTATTGTCCCCGTGGTCCACTGCGGGATGAATTCCGGCAGCACCGGATCCATAAGGTTCTTCTCGGATTCCCCCTCGCCGCAGTCTACGCAGCCCTTTACGCATTCATCTATACGGATGCTGCCATCGAGCATCCATCTGCCGTACGGCAGTCCGGATACGTAGATGTACTCCTGTTCTTTTCCGTTCTTTCTCTGGATGATGGCCTGCGCCGAATCCCTCTGCGGATTGCTCCCGTCGAGCCTGTCCTTGCGGAGGAACACTTTGTGGCGGGTCCTTCCATCGATCATGATGGTCTCGAATGCCTGCTCTGTCTTCCCGTCTTCAGATACTATGACAGGGGTCAGGGAGACAGTATGCTGGGTCTTTATCCTTGTGCTGTCGAGGACGATGTCCATATTGAGGGAGACTGTCCGGTTGTCCTTTACCAGTTCCCTGTTCTCGAATCTGATGGCATCAAGATAGCTGACTTTCCTCCCTGTACGGGATGAATCCCTGTCAGCATACGGACTTTCTTCCGCCCCCCCTGGAACTGACGTCATTCCGGTTGACGAAGCACTCGTCTTCCCCGCGGCGAAAGCCAGATTTCCTGCGGACAGGGCAAGCGACAGCGCGACTGCAGACAATATTGTAATATGCTTCTTCATAATCCTGATTTATCTGATGACGTAAATGAATGTGATGGACGCCTTGGTCGGGCCGAAGTAGTCGTGGTGCTCCGGACCGAGATATGCGCCGCAGCGAGGAGCCTCGTACACTCCATAGTCCGAGCCGACATAGCCGACACCGGCGCTCAGTTCGAAGTTCCACCGCTTGCCGAGGACCCACTGGTAGCCGTAGCTTATACCCGCTCCGTAATACCAGCCTTCGTGTCTGGTATTGCGGCAGTCCCCGAAGAGATTGAGCGGGGTGCATACATTCCCGACATTGAATTCGCCTCCGTGGACATGGAGGCCGAAGAAGTGGCCGTTGAATTTCTCGCAGAGCCAGTAGCGCGCTTCCGGCTGTACGAGAAAATGTTTCCATTTTCTGTCATTGCAGAAGTCCCAGGCATTGTAGTTGCCTGACACATCGAGGGTCCATTTCGGCGCAAGAGCTACTTCCACCCCCACGTTGATCGTAGCGGTGGCATCGTACAGAAGGTTAGTCTTGACTGCTACTTTCTGGGCGGATGCTGATACACTACCTATCGTTGACGACAGAATTAAACTCAATGCGACAGCAAATATATATTTCATTATACCTCTGTCCATAATGATATTTTAGTCACACTCTACGTTAAAACACAATAAACTGTAATCTTATGCGTCTCTTGGAATCCGGCTGCCGCGACCTGTGTGCGAAATTTATTCAAGCGGTAACTTTCATATGCTTTGTAAGTACAAAGTAAAACAAATATTTTGAAAAAAGCAACAGATTTTTTCGGGGGGGGTATGATAAATAACAGATTTTTAGTCCGTTAAAATTTCCTGGTCTACGAAAAATCGACCTTGCAGCGGTATAGGACTGATTTTTTTAAGCAGGCTTTTCAATGAAAATTTTTTGTCATATCGGGAAATTTATCATCGGCATCCGGATCAGCCCCGATTGTCCGGATCTTTTTCAACTTATAATTTGTTACGATTATGTTACACCGGGATCCGTTCATTTTTGATACCCTGTTGCTACCCGTGGAAATCTGTCATATTATTATATTTGCCGGCAACTGAAAAGTAAGGAAATGTTAATTTTTGCTGCGTAATGTCGGTGAAAAAAGGAATAAGAGCGGATAAGACATACCTGTTCCCCCACTATAAAGGCGACAATCCCGTACTGGGGGCGAAAATACTGTCAGACGGGAGGGAGAGCCTGTTCCTGGATTATTATTTCGGCTATGCCGACGGTGTCACAAAGAAGATCAGCAGACGAAGGGAGAGCCTGAAGCTGTATCTGTCGGTCTCTCCGAAGACAGCGGAGGAGAGGGCGAGGAACAGGGATACGCTGGAGCTGGCGAAAAGGATAAGGTTTGAAAGGGAGCAGGTGCTGAAATACAATATGCTGGGCTACAGGCTGAAAAGAGCCGATGACATCAATTTCCTTGACTATTTCAGAAATTATATCGACCGGTACACCAGGAAGGACATCCGATGTATGAAACTGGCCTTCAGCCGCTTCTGCGACTTCATCGCTGACGATCCTGTATACAGCCGCTGCAGAGGGTTCGTGTCACAGAACCTTGTCACGAAAGATATGGTAATTGCGTTCACTGAATATCTGAAAGGGAGAAGCAGGGGCGAAGGTGCGCACAGCATCTATTCGAGATTCAAGAAAGTCATAAGGCACGCCGTGGAGGCAGGGGTGATGCAGAAGGATCCCTGTGCCGGAGTGTCGGTCAAGTCGGATGAGCGGATGCTGAAGAAGGATATCCTGTCCCAGGAGGAGATAAGACGGCTCGTGGCTGTCAGATGCGAAGACATTGACCCGGATATATGCCGGGCCTTTATCTTCTGCCTGTACACGGGGATGAGGTACTGCGATATGAAAGATCTCACATTCGCCAATGTGGACCGTTCCAACAGGCTGCTGAGATTCGAGCAGGACAAGACTGCCGGGCACAGTTCAAGCAGCGGGGTCGTCATTCCGTTGAACGACAGCCTGCTGAGACTTATAGGGCTGCCGGGCGGACAGGGGCTGATGGATCAGAAGATATTCCGGCTGCCGAGCTATTCGACAAGCCTCAAGGCGATCAAGAAATGGGTCAGGCTGGCAGGGATAGACAAGCATATCAGCTGGCACTGCGCAAGGCATTCATTTGCAGTCAATATCCTCAATAACGGAGCGAACATCAAGACTGTCGCGAGTCTCCTGGGTCACAGCAGCCTCAGGCATACGGAAAAGTACACCCGTGCGATAGACAGCCTCAAGCAGCAGGCTATCGACAGTCTGCCGGACCTGGATCTGTAATTGTCCCGGCTGCCGTCCGTTTACACCGCCCGTTTCTCTGCAGTTCCGTTTCTGCGGTTTTTGCTATTCTGTTGATACCTGCTATCATTTATTCTATTGTCTGATAACAAATTGTAACCGCTCGCCCGTACCCGGGACAGGAACGAATGCGAGAGGGAGATGATGAACGTGCTGACAGATGATGAATACACTTGGCTTCTGCGCAATATCTATCCGTATCTGAGGCACTGTACCTACAGGGTTGAATACGAGGTCCGGAACTTCGACCTCGAGGAGGCGAGAAGGACAATATACGAGAGGCCTCAGGATCTGAGCCTCAACGAGATGTACAAGGTCGCAGGTTCATACGAAAAAGGCAGTGAAGAATATGCATACGCAATGGAGATAGCGGCAAGATATTATCCGGAGACTCCGGCGGTGGTGAACAGGCTTGCAGCCGAGGCGATGGAATCTGGAGATGCCCGGAAAGCTGTGGAATATGCAGGAGGAATGGCGGATCGGCTCATTGGACAGGAGACGCTTACGGACAAGGAAGCAGAGCTGCTCAACACTGCAGGTGTGGCCTACGCCAGAGCAGGCGAGTACGGTAAGGCGCGTACGGCTCTGGAGAAGGCATCAGGAGCGGGCAATGCAAACGCGGAGCACAACCTGACCCAGCTGCTGAATGTAATCGACCAGCTGTGATCCCGCCCCCCCCTGTCATCCTGAGCCCGTCAGTGTCATCCTGAGCCCGTCAGTGTCATCCTGAGCGAAGCGAAGGATCTGATCCGGCCCCAATGTCATCCTGGCCCCCTGTCATCCTGAGCGAAGCGAAGGATCTGATCCGGCCCTGATGTCATCCTGAGCGAAGCGAAGGATCTGAAACAGAAACAAAAACATACAACATACAAATTATCAAACAAACCAACAATTTTGCATTATGAAAATTTATTCATTAATTGCGACAACCGCAATCGCAGCCCTCGCACTTGCAGGCTGCAACAAAGAGACTGCTGCTCCGGCAACTGATCCGGATGCAGGGACCAAGACCATCACCCTGTCCATCGCAGGTGCGAATCTCACAAAGGCTCCTGCCACTCCTTCAGAAGGCTGGGCTGAAGACGCTGCTATCAACCAGCTCGACATCTATTTCACAACAGCCAGCGGAGCCATCCAGAATGTATACAGGTTCAATGCTGACGATACCCCTGAGGCATGGGTTGCCATCAACGCAAAGCAGGGCGTGCGCTTCATCGGCCTTGACAATGTCAGCCGCGTATATGTAGTGGCCAACTCTCCGGCAGATAAATACATCAGCGGCAACATCAGCCAGGTGACTGCTACCCTCGGCCAGCTTCTTCCTCAGGGAAACAACACTGATATCCTCTATTTCGGAGCAGATGAGGACATTATGCCTATCTTGGATGAGGAAGCCGAGAATGTCGGAGCGACTATCGGAAATCCGGAAGACCAGGCAAGCCAGTACTATGAGGCAGTCATTTCAGTAAGGCCAGTGATCTCTCGTCTTGAAATCAACAAGATCAGCGTTGTCACCAAAGGTTCTGTAGTAAAGAATCTGAATGTTACAGGAACAGAGAAGGCATATACAATTGCCTGGGAAGGCTTCACTCCGAAGCTTACCGGTATCTATATGTCCAACTTCTATGGCAAGATCACTCCTGTAAGCTACACTCTTGCTGATGAGTTCGCCACTCCTGCAGGTAACAAGATCGAGAACGGTGCGTGGGCTGTTGACAGCGGAATACCTTCAGCATACAATCTGCCGGCTCTGGCATACTACAGCAACTACGATAGCGGCTATAAGAATCTTTTCGGAGCAGATGCAACTGCAGAGGGCGACAAGCAGGTTTACTTCAATGGCGCAGACGCAACCTGTGTTCCTTTCAATTTCATAGTTCCGTTCGATCCTAAGGAGACTGAGCCGGTAATCGAAATTCCTGAATCTGTTACATTCAACAACCCTCATTTCCACTTCCAGTTCCTGTTCGACAACCAGGCTGCATATAAGGTGACTGTCCGCACAGCTGATGGCCCTGTTGCAGAAGGCACTGATGAGTATCTTGCTGTCACTGCAGACATCAACTTCACTACAGTATCAGATGACATCTATTTCGCAAATGTCGTGAAATTCATGAAAGATGCAAGCAATGAACAGACAATTGCTCCTAACACCATCTATAAGATGTCTGAGGTGGAGATCAATCCGTTCAACCTTACTACAGGTACTGTCGGCGAGGATTCATACAACGTAGTTGTCAGGGTTACTCCTATAGATTACAACCCAATTGATGTACTTCCTGGCTTCGACAAGGAATAATTCAATAAAATACCAATAGCATCAGAAGGGAGGCCCGGCCTCCGCGCCTCCTCCCTTCTTTTATTTACAATTAAAATATATACATATTCACTAGTGGGCACTTTAAATTAAACATTGTTCTTTGAAATCTTTGAAAATCGCATAGTTATGTATCTTTTTGGAGCGTGACGATTTGAATTGAAAAGTTGTTTTTAGCTTTGCCCAAAAGCTCAAAACG
>JADIMI010000001.1 GCA_017694845.1 Candidatus Cryptobacteroides intestinavium | reverse complement strand
TCATATTTCTCGGAAAATTCTTTTGAAGCCACTGAATCCACCTGAGGATCAGCTGCATACGAAAAGACAGCCGTACAAAAAACCGCAACTGCGACAAAACACTTTTTCATATAATTCTCCAATATCATTTATCTATATCCATCCTGATCCTCCTGCTACCGGGATGCAGGCTGTTGCATCTGGAACCGAGATTCTTTACAAAACCGAGAGGAAGGCCGCAATATCCGACCATCACAAAACCTTTCTGCATATCGGCCAGCACTATCGTATCCCTGTGGAGGAACGCAAGCGCAGTCATAAGATCAAGTTCAGCGGCAGGGAAGGCATCCTCCCTGAGCATATAGTTCAGGGCCAGGTCCGCCGACGGGACCACTGTCCTTCCCTTGACCTCCCCGGCGGCACATCCGGACCTGATCATACGCACGGATGATGACACCAGCTGCACATCATCCGCTATGACTGAAGGCTCCGCCACGACCGTTGTCCCGGAACTCCTGAAACTTACAGGGACATTGAACCATTCCGCCGGCCCGGAGACCCTGTTCCTGGTCCTTGAGGCGCGGCCGGATGATGGCATCGCCGCGCGCGAGGTCTTCGTCACAGCCGCGCAGTACTGCCCTTCTCCAGGCACAAGTCCCGGAAGGAGGGAGCAGCCGAAGGAAGCGGACATCACCTTCCACCCGCATCCATACGCATCTCCGCAGAAATCCGACAGCCCGGGGCCGCGACTTTCCGCACCGAGATTTTCACAGATCCACTTCACATTGTCATCATTCTCATACCTGTTGAACGTACAGGTAGAATAGACAAGGACACCCCCCTCCTTCAAGGCAGGCCATACATCCGCCACTATGCGTCTCTGCCTCGCCTGGCAGAGGGACACATTCTCCCGGGACCACTGTCTCACCGCCTCTGGATCTTTCCGGAACATTCCTTCACCGGAACAGGGGACATCTGCGACTATGATGTCAAAAAAGCCGGCAAGGGATGCAAAAGCCGATGGATCCGCATTGGTGACGACCACATTCGGATCGCCCCAGAGAGCCGTATTGTCCGCCAGCACACCGGCCCTTGAACGTATGACCTCGTTCGCTACAAGGACGAAGCCATATCCGTATCTTTCCCTCAACGATGCAGCGAGATCCGTCGTCTTCCCGCCCGGAGCCGCACAGAGGTCCAGCACCCTGACGATATTCCCATCCTCTCCGGCCGGCAGCTGCTGCAGGCATCGCCTGAAAATCTCCCCCACGAACATAGCCGAGGAATCCTGGACATAGTATGCGCCGGCGTGCCAGAACGGGTCAAGGGTGAAATTGGGCCGTCCATCCAGAAGCAGCCCGTACGGACTCCAGGGAACCTGCCGCACAATGCAATCGAAACGGGTACCGGCATCTCTTTCCTCCGCACTCCATTTAAATGGATTCAGACGCACCGAGACAGATGCAGGGCACGACAGAGCCTTGCACACCACCGATGCGGCATCATCGCCGACAGCATCCCGCAGGCAGTCTTCAAACAAGCTATCCATTGGCCGTCAGCCCATCCACCATCCTGTCCAGCGCTTCCTGGATTCTCGATGAAAGCATCATCTTCATCATGAAATTGAGATCCGCCGATACCTCGACATAGAAATCGGTCTTGCCAGGCTGTCCGTCCACAGGATCGAAATGGACGGATATGTTGAAGTTGAAAGGAGCTCCATCATCAGCGAAATCTATCCTTGAATACGGCTCCCGGCCTACCGCCTTGACCCCTACATTGAAGCCCTGCACAACAGCGTGCACAGAATCGTAGTCAGCTTCCAGCCGGTATTCGCTCACCTTGTCCTCCGGCACCATCCGGGTGAAATTACGCATATCGGCAAAGCCCATATACAGTTCGTACGGAGCCTTGGACACGACTCCGTGCTTGCTCCTTATCTCTGTCTTCATCTCAGTCCTCCTGTCCCCAGGTCGAAGGGGAGAATCTCCATTCCTTGAGAAGCCCGATCTCGGACTCCTTGATATATCCTGTCTCTGACGCCACCTCGATGAGGGCATCATAGTTCGTCAGGGTGTTCAGCTCAATGTTCGCATTCTCGAAAGCCCTTCTGGACTGGTTGAAATTGTACGAGAAGATAGCCACCATACCCTGGACATCCGCCCCTGCCTTCTCAAGGGCCGCCACTGCAGAAAGGCTGCTTGAACCGGTAGATATAAGGTCCTCCACGACGACAGTGCGGGCTCCCTCATTCAAGATGCCCTCTATCTGGGATCCCGTCCCGTGGTCTTTCGGCTTCGGACGCACGTAGATGAACGGCTTGCCGAGGAAATGGGCTATAAGAACCCCGTGCGCAATGGCTCCCGTAGCCACGCCGGCGATCACCTCCACATCCGGATACCTGCTGCTGATATTGTCCGCCATCCATCTGCACACCTGCTCCCTGAGATCAGGATAGGAAAGTATCCTCCTGTTGTCACAGTAGATCGGAGAATGCCATCCGGAAGCCCAGATGAAAGGCTTTTCAGGGTTGAGCATTACCGCCTTGATGTCCAGCAGAGACTTGGCCACTGATCTTTCGATTGATTCCATAAAATTTGTCTGTTAAAAATCCGTTTCTTCTGTATATCTTTGCACGTGTCTTGCCAATTCAGACACATTCTGCAAAGATAGTAAAATATGATGTAATATTAAAATGCACAGGATATACCTTGAAAACAGATGCATTATAATATGCAGCCCGTACGATGATGCCCTGTCAGACCCCAACGCCATACAGTTCTGTCCGGGAGGGCATCTGGATCTTCACACCCTGACCTCAATGTTCGAATCATCAGCCTCCCTGCACAGAATATACATTCCGGTCAGGGACATAGAGAGCACATACAGAAAAGTGTGCTCGGAATTCAAGGAAGTCAATGCCGGAGGCGGCCTGGTATCGAACCGGAGGGGCGACTTTCTCCTCATCCGGAGAAGCGGGCTGTGGGACCTGCCCAAAGGGCATCAGGAGCCAGGGGAGGACATCCGCGTGACAGCGCTCAGGGAAGTGGAGGAAGAGACCGGGATATCAGGACTGGAACTCGGAGAGCAGATCTGCATAACCGACCACTGCTATCTGAGGGGCGGGATATGGCACCTGAAGCACACATGGTGGTTCATGATGTCAGACAATCTACCGATAGAGCTCACCCCGCAGAAAGAAGAGGACATATCCAAGGCCACATGGGTGGCGAGGTCGAGCCTCCCTGCCTTTCTGACAAACACTTACCCATCCATTGCCGAGGTTTTCAGGGCAGCCGGGATATAGCATCCGCCAAAAAATCGCCACATTTGAAACAAAAAACAAAAAAAATCGTATAATGTTATGGTTGTTTAATTGTGACGAAGAAACAGAGATTACGGTATGAAACTTTCGCAGTTCAATTTTGCGCTCACCAGAGACAGGATAGCGCCGGAGCCGCCCAAATGGAGAGACGAGTGCAGGCTGATGGTGCTTGACAGGCACACGGGAGAGATCGAGCACAGGATTTTCAAGGACATCATAGACTATTTCGGAAAGGGTGATACATTCGTGCTGAACGACACCAAGGTTTTCCCGGCAAGGCTGTACGGGAAAAAAGAGAAGACAGGAGCGGACATCGAGGTCTTCCTGCTCAGGGAGCTCAACAGGGAGCAGCGTCTGTGGGATGTCATAGTGGATCCGGCCAGGAAGATAAGGATCGGGAACAAGCTGTATTTCGGGGAAGACGAAAGCCTGGTCGCCGAAGTCATTGACAACACGACATCAAGAGGACGTACCCTCAGGTTCCTGTACGACGGGAGCTACGAGGATTTCAAGGAGACACTTTTCAGTCTGGGAGAGCCGCCCGTGCCGAAATGGGTCAAGGAGAAGGTCACGGAAAAGGACAAGGATGACTACCAGACCATATTCGCCGTAAATGAAGGTGCGGTAGCCGCCCCGGCTGCAGGTCTGCATTTCAGCAGAGAGCTTTTCAACAGAATGATACTGAAGGACATCAACAAGACCTTCATAACACTGCATATGGGGATAGGGCATTTCAGATCGGTCGATGTAGAGGACCTGTCCAAGCACAAGATGGACTCCGAAAGGCTCATAATAAGCCAGGAGACAGCAGACGTCATCAACAGCACAAAGAGGAACAGGCACAAGGTGCTTGCCGTCGGAGTCACGGTAATGAGGGGTCTGGAAGCCTACTACACGACAAACGATGAAGTCATTGCGTTCGATGGATGGACCAACAAGTTCATCTTCCCGCCGTACAGGTTCGCCATTCCGGATGCCATCGTATCCAATTTCCATCTCCCGTGTTCCACAATGCTGATGTCGGTAGCCGCCTTCGGTGGATACGAAAATGTCATGAAGGCATACAGGACAGCCCTCGAGGAAGGCTACAGATTCGGCCCTTACGGAGATGCGATGCTCATCATCTGACATCAGAAACATACACCTGAAAAAGAAAAAAGTAAAAAAGACATACTCAAAACAGATAAAGGTGCACATTGTCCACACAATGCGGCACCTTTATCTATATAGTGAAGGTATATTTGCATCCATGACCGGAAAACACGGAGATATGGAGATATACGATGAAAAGATATGCAGGTGTGCGCTCAACAGGCTGTTCGGATTCAGGCCGGCCGTAGCTATAGCGCTTGTGGATGCGTTCGGAAGTGCGGCATCTGTATTCGGGGCGGACAGGAAGGAGCTGCCTCCCGGGACATTGAAATATTTCGGAGCAGGCGGCATCTGCGATGAAGAATATATGAAATCAGAATCGGAACTCGAACGGCTCTCCGCAGAAGGGGTGGAGTTCATCCGTGACGGCGACCCGGCCTACCCAGCCCTGCTTGCAGAATGTCCTGACAGGCCCATGGGACTGTACGTCAAGAGCCGCAGCGGAGGGGAGGAAGTGTTTATGCAGGACCGTCTCTTCATCTCTGTCGTAGGGACAAGGGACATGTCCGCATACGGAAAGGAATGGTGCAGAAGGCTCATCTTCGCACTTGCCGACACCGGACGTGACATCTGCATAGTGAGCGGGCTCGCCCTGGGCTGCGACATAACCGCCCACCGCGCCGCCCTGGAAAGAGGTCTCCCCACCATCGCCGTCCTTCCCGCCGGGATAGATACGATATATCCGTACCGGCATTCGGCCGATGCTGACAGAATACAGAAGGCGGAGGGAGGGGCGCTGGTCACCGACTATCCTCCCGGTACAGCCCCTCTGCAGATAAACTTCGTCAGGAGAAACCGCATCATCGCAGGAATCTCGGGAGCGGTCATACTGATCGAGTCAAAGGTCAGGGGAGGAGGAATGATAACGGCACGTCTCGCATTCTCGTACAGCAGGGACATATACGCGCTCCCGGGAAGGGCCGATGACATCCGCTCGGCAGGCTGCAACCTCCTTGTCAGGGAGAAGACCGCGGAGCCCATAGTGTCAGAAGCAGCCCTTCTGGACAGTCTGGGACTGTCCAGACGGCAGCCTCCGGTCGTGCGCAATGACAGGACCATGCTGGCAGAAAAGTTCTCCGGACTTGACCGCACCGCGGTGGACGTGATGTCGGACATTCTGGTAGCCGTCAGAAAAGAAAGAGGGATCGACATCGAGACTCTGTCAGCCAGATGCGGTCTTGGATACGGGAGAACCCTCGAGCTGGCGATGCTGCTGGAATCGGATGGCATTATTTCAATCGACCTGATGCAGAGATGTTCCATCAATATAAAATAATATGTAAATTTGTTCCTCAAAGTTGAGGGACTTATGCAGTTTACAGATACGCATACACATATCTATATGCCTGATTACGGAGATGGGTGCGATGATGCAGTCAGAAGGGCCATTGCCGCGGGAGTGACGAAGATGGTACTTCCGGATGTCGACAGGCAGGCAAGGGAAAGGCTGTTCGCAATGACGGAGAGGTTTCCAGACAACACTTTCCCGTGCATCGGACTCCACCCCACGGAAATCCCGGAAGACTGGCAGGCCGAAGTCGAGGCCCTGTTCAGGGACAAGGACAGGAAAGGCATAGTCGCGATCGGAGAGACAGGGCTGGATCTCTACTGGAGGAAAGACAACATCGATATCCAGGAGGAAATCTTCAGGATCCAGCTGGACCTCGCCATAGAGATGAATGTCCCCGTGATTGTCCACAACCGCGAGGCCACTGAAAAGGCGCTGAGAATTCTCGGAGACTACCGCGGCAGAGGGCTGCGCGGAGTGTTCCACGCATACGGAGGAAGCTACGAGACATTTCTCGAGCTGCAGAAGCTCGGTGACTGGTACGCCGGCATAGGCGGGGTCGTGACATTCAGGAAAGCATCCATTGCCGAGACAGTCAAGAGAATCCCGCTTAATATGATACTTACCGAGACCGATGCACCGTGGCTGACACCTGTCCCGTTCAGAGGGCAGAGAAACGAGAGCGGCTACATACCGTACATCGCAGAAAAGATAGCCATACAGAAAGACATCAGCATAGAAGAGGTGGCAGAGACGACCTGCAGGAATGCAGAAATACTGTTCGGAATATGAAAATCCAGGAAAAGAAAAGGACGAAGGCATCCATACTGCTGGTCTACACGGGAGGGACGATCGGCATGATGCAGGATCCGAATGACTTGACTTTGAAACCATTCAACTTCAAGCAGATACTTGCCGAAGCCCCGGAACTCGGAAAATTCGCATACAAGATAGACTCCTACTCCTTCAATCCAATAATCGACTCATCGGATGTCGAGCCATCGCTGTGGCAGAAACTGGCCTGGCTCATTTCTACGCAATACAGCAGATACGACGGTTTCGTCATACTGCACGGCACGGATACAATGGCCTATTCAGCATCGGCTCTCAGCTTTATGCTCGGGAACCTGACAAAACCGGTGATATTCACCGGCAGCCAGCTTCCGATAGGGGCACCGAGGACCGACGGGAGAGAGAACCTTATATCATCGGTGGAGATCGCGGCTGCAAAAGACAGCGATGGGCACGCCCTCGTACCGGAAGTGTGCATCTGCTTCGACAATATGCTTATGAGGGGCAACAGGGCCACAAAGGTGGATTCAGACAATTTCAGGGCCTTCAGATCAGTGAACTTCCCGCCGCTGGCCGAGGCCGGGATCAGCATAAGGTACAACACAGCCCTGATCCGCAGGCCGGAAAGCTGGGATGCCCCGCTGCAGTGCAGCCAGGATCTCGACACAAGGGTCTCAATACTGAAGATACACCCGGGCATCACTCCGCAGGTCGTCAGGAACATCCTCTGCGGGGACCAGACAAGAGCCGTGATAATAGAGACATACGGGTCCGGGAACGCCCCGAGCAAGGAATGGTTCCTGAACACGGTCAGGGAGGCATCCGCATCCGGCAAGATCCTGCTCAACATAACCCAGTGCCTCGGAGGATGCGTGAACATGGACATATACTCCACGGGGAAGGCGCTCAAGAACGCCGGTGTGCTCAACGGCTATGACAGCACTACAGAAAGCGCCCTGGCGAAACTGTTCTAC
>JADIMI010000027.1 GCA_017694845.1 Candidatus Cryptobacteroides intestinavium | reverse complement strand
GAGTATCAATCAGGTTGATCTGATAAGTATCCCCTTTGTAATGCCAGAATGCAGTAGTCGCAGCTGAAGTGATGGTAATGCCGCGCTCCTGCTCCTGAACCATCCAGTCCATTGTGGCAGCTCCCTCATGCACCTCTCCTATCTTGTGGGTCTTCCCCGTATAGTAGAGAATACGCTCTGAAGTAGTAGTCTTACCGGCATCGATGTGGGCCATAATACCGATATTCCTGGTGAATTTAAGATCTCTTGCCATGTTCGTCAATCTTGTTTAGGGGATTAGAAACGGAAGTGTGCAAATGCCTTGTTTGCTTCCGCCATCCTGTGCATATCCTCCTTTCTCTTGTAAGCCGCGCC
The DNA here is from genome assembly GCA_017694845.1 of Candidatus Cryptobacteroides intestinavium. Classification (GTDB taxonomy): domain Bacteria; phylum Bacteroidota; class Bacteroidia; order Bacteroidales; family UBA932; genus Cryptobacteroides; species Cryptobacteroides intestinavium. Next base: position 9,521 of record JADIMI010000027.1, on the reverse strand, counting down.
TTCACAGTTGTATGCGGCGATTATCTCTGCACAGAGTTTTTCTGCCATCGAGTGGCCGGAACGCTTGCGGGCGAATACGATCATATTCTTCATGGAAAGTGAAATCTTCCTTTCCGGACGCACCTCGGTAGGCACCTGGAAGTTGGCTCCGCCGATTCTGCGGCTCTTCACTTCAACCTGAGGAGTGATGTTCTCAAGAGCCTTCCTCCATATATCAAGAGGAGCCTTGTCAGAATCTTTCATCTTCTCGCCTACCATGTCAATGGCATCGTAAAAAATAGAATACGCGATACTCTTCTTCCCCTGCAACATAAGATTGTTCACGAAACGTGTAACCATCACATCGTGAAACTTTGGATCTGGAAGTAGAATCCTCTTCTTAGGCTTCGTTTTTCTCATTGTTGTAGAAAATTAAAGGTGAAATTAAAATTACTTCTTAGCGGCTTTTGCCTTTGGCCTCTTCGCTCCGTAGAGAGAACGGGACTGGGTCCTGCCTTCTACACCTGCGGTATCCAAAGCGCCCCTAAGGATGTGGTAACGCACACCTGGAAGATCCTTCACACGGCCTCCCCTTACAAGCACGATAGAGTGCTCCTGGAGGTTGTGTCCCTCTCCCGGGATGTACGCATTGACCTCTTTGGAGTTGGTAAGACGGACACGGGCAACCTTACGCATTGCTGAGTTAGGTTTCTTAGGTGTGGTTGTGTACACACGCACGCATACGCCCCTTCTCTGAGGACAAGCATCCAGAGCACGAGACTTACTCTTGATCTCGATAACCTCGCGCCCTTTGCGAACTAACTGTTGAATTGTAGGCATAAATGATTGTAAATCTTAAATTTATGTTTTCTTTCCCCTATTTTAGGGGCTGCAAAGATACTAATAATATTTTAAATACCAATAGAATGCAATAGATTTAATGCGCTCATAAAGTACCGCCAACATTCGTCACTGTCAATTTAATTTGCTATTTTTGTCAGCGGTTAGCCATAACAGGATTAATGTTTACGGAAATGAAAAAGCGACTGATTTTATCCGCTGCAGTGCTGATGTCAGCGATCGGTGCAGTGTCGTGCACAGACGAACCGGGGTTTGAAAAATACGGATTCTCCGACAGCATCGCGCTGGAAGAAGGAAGGACAGACTCGCTGGACATAGACATAGATCTGGACTATCCCGCAAAAGGGATATCTGCGCCAGCCAGGAAGAATATCAGTGACAGGATTACAGCCATTGCCCTGGGGGACAGATACATCGGATTCGACCCGCAGTCTGCCATAGATGCTTTCGTCCAGGACTGCATTTCATCATACAGAAAAGACAATCTGGAACTTGCAGAAAGCCTTGCCGGGGAGGGCTCCATGGCTCTATCGTGGGGAAGATACATAACAGGAGAGTTCTGCGGGGAGGCAGCCGGGAATCATACCGGGACAACCGGAGGCAGGCTGTTGAACTACACCATAACCGACTACTCATACACCGGAGGGGCACACGGGATGAATACCGAGACCTGTCTTGTTTTCAGTCAGGAGACCGGAGAGCCGCTCTCCCTTGAAGACATTTTCAGAGAAGACTGCATTACAGCCTTGCCGGAACTGCTGATGAAGCATGTCTCCGAAGCATTCGAGAATCCATCTGACGCAGACTATCTTCTGGTCAGGGAAATCCCTGTAACTGAAAATTTCAGCATATCCGACAGCGGCATCACATTCATCTACAACCCGTACGAGATTGCGGCATACGCAGCCGGAACCATCCGCATCACCATCCCTTGGGAAGAGCTGCAGGACATCTGCCGATAGGGACCTCAACTCCAACAATGTGTTTCTTGCAGAAAACACTTATCTTTGACCCATTAAAAAGCTTCAGGAAAATTCCTCTGCTGGCTTTCGGATTCCTGTACTTACTAAATTGGTTATCAGAACCCGGCAATACGCAAATATACACAACACAGTCTTTGCAACTGGTTCACCGGGCGGATCTGCGGTACTTGAGAGGGGTGGTGCCGGTGTGGAGTTTGAAGAACTGGACAAAGGCGGAGGGGCTGGAGAAGTCCATATCCTCCGATATCTGCATGACGGTACGGCCGGGGATATTGAGCTGCTTCTTCATCTCCATTATCGTAAGCCGGTTGATCCACTCCTGGACTGTACGGCCGGTAATCCGCTTTATCTCGCGGGAAAGATATTTGGGAGTAATGTTCAGCTTCTCCGCATAGAAGGACACGCTGCGGTGCGTCCTGCAGTGACGTGACAGGAGACGGAAAAGGTCATCCCCGAGCCGTTCGTGACGAAGGAGCGCCGACTTGCCCACCACGGTGCCGTACTGGCGGTAGGCATCGCACACCTCCAGCATCATAGAATAGAATACGGATTTCATTATTTCCCATCTGAACACATTGTCCCTGTCTGCATTGACTGTCTGCATCAGACGGCAATATTCCATCGCCAGCGCCATCTTCCTGTCAGGGACCGTAAAGACCGGCGACACCATCGTCATTGTCAGTATGTCCGAATCCGCAGGGGACGGGAAATCTATCACTGTCTCGGAAGGGGCGGATACCATGGTGCAGATGCAGTCTGCCGACACATTTTCCAGCTCGGCAATCTCATCCGTTATGACAGCGGCCACAGTACCCGCCCCAGCCTGGTGCGATGTGCCGTTTATCCTGATTTCGGCACTGCCTGCGGAAAACAGGAATACAGTGAATCCCCGACATACAAGCGGGCTGAAGCCTTCTGCAGGCACACCTTTCCCGGTCACTGAACCCAGGAAAAACTCATCCTGGGATATAACGGGCAACGCATTCCCGGCAGAGGCGCTATCTTCGTAAGCTCCGCACGCACCGGTATCTGCAGACGACACTGTCCGGATCAGGGCATCATTGACCTCAAGCGACATTTTTGACATTTTTTGTCCGGTAAATATAATATAATATCCAAATATATAGTGCATTTTTGCATTCGGAAACAAAAAATTGACATTTTTATATTTGCACACAAAACAAAAGCATTGACAAACATTATCTGACAATGGCAAACTATCACAACAGGCCGATAGAGGATATCTCCTCGGCATTCGGTACAGACACAGGCAAGGGACTGAACCCGGACGAGATCCAGTCAAGAATAGAGAAATACGGGCGCAATACCCTCGTCCAGAAGAAGCAGAGGTCGTTTCTCTCAATGTTCATCGCCCAGTTCAAGAGCTTCCTGATCATCCTGCTTATAATAGCTGCGGTGATCTCCGGAGTCATGGGTATCAAGACAGGCGAAGGTCTTCTGGACACCTATATAATAATAGGTATCCTGCTCCTGAACGCCTTCATCGGGGCATACCAGGAATTCAAGGCGCAGAAGTCGCTTGAATCCCTGAAAAAAATGGCCGCCCCTGTCGCAAAGGTCATCAGGAACGGTGAGCCGATGGTGGTCAACGTGGAGGAAGTCGTTCCAGGCGACATAGTGGAACTTGAAGTAGGAGACATTGTCCCGGCAGATATCAGGATCACTGAATCATACAATATGAGTATCCAGGAGTCATCTATGACAGGTGAATCCGTCCCGGTGGAAAAGACTCCCGAGACTCTTGAAGGGGAAGATATCCCTCTGGGCGACCGCAGGAATATGGCATACTCCAGCGGCGTCGTGACATTCGGACACGGGCGAGGTATTGTGGTCGGGACAGGAATGGACACGGAAATAGGGAAAATCGCCAACATGCTCGACAACGACTCTGATACCCAGACACCAATGCAGGTCCGTCTGGAGAAACTCGGCAAGGTGATAGGCATAGCGGCTATAGTCATCTGCGTGCTGATATTTGCAATCGGACTGCTGAACGGACGGCCTGTTGTAAGCATGCTGATGGTTGCAATATCCCTGGCAGTGGGAGCAATCCCGGAAGGACTTCCTGCCATCTCGACGATTATACTTTCAATGGGCGTACAGCGTATGGTCAGGCACAACGCCATCATCCGCAAGCTGCCATCAGTGGAGACTCTGGGCTGTACTACAGTAATATGTTCGGACAAGACAGGAACGCTGACAAAGAACCAGATGACCGTTGTCGACACTTATACGGCAAGCGGGAATCAGGACAGGCTGGTCACAGTCTCGGTGCTCTGCTGCGATGCAAAAGTCGTAAAGAACAGCGAGGGAAGTCTGACAAAGGTGGGGGACCCTACCGAAATAGCTCTGATAGACCTGGGAGCAGGCAAGGGCGTTGTCAAGAGCGAACTGGACAGCGAATGTCCGAGGGTAGGAGAAGTCGCCTTCGATTCATCGAGGAAAAGGATGTCCACCATCAACAGGATGCCGGACGGCACCCTGCAGATCAATACCAAAGGCGGGCTGGATGAGATACTTTCGGTATGCTCCAGAATCGAGACGGCGGATGGGATACGCGCAATAACGGACGATGACATTGCAGACCTGCAGAAACGGAACAAGGCAATGGCGGATTCCGCGCTGAGGGTGCTTGCAATGGCATACAGGCCGACAGATGAAATCTCTTCCGAAATGGAAGATGTGGAGAAGGATCTCATCTTCATCGGAATGACAGGAATGATAGATCCTGAAAGGGAGGAAGTCATAGGTGCCATCCAGGAATGCCGCAATGCCGGCATACGGACAGTGATGATCACCGGCGACCATAAGGCTACAGCGCTTGCCATCGCATCCAAGATCGGAATCTTCCGCGAAGGAGACCGGGCTATCACAGGTGTGGAACTCGAAAAGCTGAACGAGGAAGATTTTGACAGGGATGTGGAAAAATACTCGGTCTATGCCAGGATTGCTCCCGAGCAGAAAGTCAAGATAGTGACCGCCTGGCAGAAAAAGGGAGAGATCGTGGCAATGACCGGCGACGGAGTGAATGATGCACCCGCCCTCAAGCAGGCAGACATAGGAGTCTCAATGGGAATCACCGGTACAGAGGTCGCCAAAGACGCTTCAGATATGATCCTTTCAGATGACAACTTCGTGACAATCGTGTCTGCAGTGGCTGAAGGAAGAAGAATATATGACAATATCCTGAAGACCATTCTGTTCCTGCTCTCGACCAATATCGGAGAGGTGCTTCTCCTCTTCATCACATCGGTAATGGCGATGTGGATGCCTGCGATCGGAATCCCTCTCCTGCCGATTCATATACTTTGGATCAATCTCGTAAGCGAGACCTTCCCTGCTCTGGCACTGAGCCTTGACCCTGCGGCAAGAGACATTATGAACAAGAGTCCGCGAGGCAAAGGCAAACAGTTCATGGACAAAGGAATGGTCTGGAGAATAGGCTATCAGGGCGTGATGATGTCGCTCATCACACTGACGGCATTCCTTATCGGCAGCAACGCCGGAGGCGAAGCAGTCGGCCAGACAATGGCTTTCGCCACCCTTATTGCAGCCAAGCTTGTACACGCCGGGAACCTCCACTCGAATACGGAATCCAGGTTCAAGTTCAATCCGCTCGATAACAAGGCACTGATATTCGCCATCTTCATATCGATACTGTTCACTGCCGCCGTACTGTTCATCCCTCCGTTTGTCAAGGCATTCAGTTTCGTGCAGCTGACCGGACAGCAGTGGCTTACCATACTCGGCCTTGCATTGATTCCGCTGGTTGTAGTGGAAGTGTTCAAAGCCTTCGGCTGGAACGGCAGATAGCTATCATCCTGAACGCAGCCGGTTTCTGTCATCCTGAACAAAGCGAAGGATCCGGGATAGAGCATTGTCATCCTGAGCGGCTGCGAAGGATCTGAAGACAGAGCATTGTCATCCTGTGCGGCTGCGAAGGATCTGAAGTTCCGTTCCGGTTCTCCGCACCAGATTCTTCGCTGTCGCTCAGAATGACAGGAAAGACGTTCTGTTTCAGATTCTTCGCTGTCGCTCAGAATGACAGGGATCGCCGGAAAAGTATGTGTTTTTAACTTTGTTGCTTCGTACGGATTGATCCCCCCGTGCGCAGAGACGCCTTACAGACCGCGAACATCCCGATTTTGTATCTTGCAGTAAATCAGAGCGTTGCAAATTTTCCTTGTTCGCGGTCCGTTATCATTCGGAGCTGCCCCTCGTCATCTTAAGAGAACGTAGCATTCAGATTCTCCTCTCTTTCCGGCAACTGACACAGGGAAGGATCGGTGATCCATCATAATCAGTAAAACCGTCACAATCCTCCGTGGAATTGTTACGCCCTTTTGTATCATATACCGTTACTTTTGTACAAAAAAGAAGCGTATATGAATACAGACTTAGGCCCGACGGTGATGCCGCATCCTATAAACAGACGAGACTTTATCAAAAGCGGACTTCTTGCCGCAGCTGCAGGAGCGGTGGGTGGCTCGAAAGCCATTGCGCAGGAAGCCGAAAGGCAGGTGGCGAGGGAACAGTTGTCGAAAGACATCCTCAATTACAACCCGCAGATGCAGTACCGCCCGATGGGGCGCACGGGTGTGAACGTGTCGGCACTGGGGTTCGGGATGCTGCGCCTGCCGATGAAGGACGGACATGTGGACTTCGACCAGACCACGCCGATGGTGCGCCGTGCCATCGAGGGCGGCGTGAACTACATCGACACGGGGCGCGTCTATTTCGGCGGCGAGAGCGAGCAGGCGGTAGGCAAAGCCCTTGCCGGGGGCTGGCGGTGATGAAGCCAGTCCGCACGGGATTTCTCGCCAACCTGCCGCAGGTGATGCGTGACGCACTTGCCTCCACGGGCATCTGCAAGCCCGACACGGAGTGGGCATTGGACTACCTTTGGGACATTCCCGAAGTAAGCGTGGCTGTCAGCGGAATGGGCAGTATGGAGGATGTGGAAGAGAACCTGAAATACGCCGCCAAAGCCCGTCCGAATATGCTCTCCCCTGTCGAACGCGAGGCATTGGGCGCAGCCATCTACGCCTACCGCCACGCACCGGGGCACATCGACTGTACGGGCTGTTATCAGTGCATTCCATGTCCGCACAACGTCGCCATCGGCTACATCTTCGCCTACGTTTACAATAACTACGTCCTGCATCAAAACAAGGAGCGGGCGATGGCGGACTACACCGTCTCGATGTCGCCAGTCCAGCGCGGCGACCCGGCATCCTCATGCATCGCCTGCGGTGAATGTCTGGCGAAATGCCCGCAGCATCTGGACATTCCTTCCTTGCTGGCGAAAGTGAAGGAGACAATGGGGAAATAGCAAGACTATTCTAAAACAATTATCAATAATATGACAATCAAAGAATTCAAAGACTATGTAAAGACCGGGCAGGCCCTCGACACCGAAGATATACATATCTTTATGGACGAGATGAGCAATTCCGCCCGCCAGATCACTTTCAGGCTGAATACGGCATATCACACTCCTGACGAAGTGCGCACTCTGCTTTCCGAACTGTTCGGATATGAGGTACCGCAGTCTCTGCGTATGTTCCCGCCTTTCTATACGGATTTCGGCAGGAACATCACCGTCGGGGAAAATGTCTTTATCAATGCCTGCTGCCATTTCCAGGATCATGGAGGTGTTGTCCTTGGCGACGGATGCCAGATCGGGCACAACGTCGTGTTCGCCACGCTGAACCACGGCTTGTCCCCCGAAGACCGCAGGCACACTTACCCTGCACCGATAGTACTGGGCAAGAATGTGTGGGTCGGCTCGAACTCGACTATCCTGCAAGGCGTGACCATCGGTGACAATGCGGTCGTTGCCGCAGGAGCGGTGGTCAACAGAAATGTTCCGGACAATGTAGTGGTCGGTGGCGTACCAGCAAAAATTATCAAGAAAATAACAGCAGGATGTTCGCATACGACCGCGTGCAGATGACAGATGAGGATATAGCGAATGTCTATCCTGCCACGCCTTATGCCGCTGCATTTTTGCAATGCACGAATAATCAATAAATTAAAGAATATGAAAAAGTTATTTTTAATCCCATTGATGCTGCTGGCCACGCTTATGATTGCGGAGGCGTGCAGCGAAAAAAGCCCGATATCAGACGGGCAGGAACAGACTGCTCCCGGAGAAGATGACGGGGAAGAAGGAGATAAAAATGAAGGCGGGAATGTGGAAGGAGACAACGGGCGTTACCTTGTCCTCTACTGCTCCCGTACAGGCAACACTTGTCCCTGATGCCGTGTTTGAGGAATCCTTGTTGCTCACATCAAGTACGCTGGGCAATATGGCTACACGCATCCCGCAATGGCTGGAAAGCCTTGGTGCAAGGAACGGAGAGTGTAAACGTAAGATTTGAAAGACAATGAATATGACACGGAATTTATTAGCCGCATTGCTCCTGTTCGGACTGCTGTCGTGCGGCGGAACAGGAAAGGAAACACATCAGTCCACGCAGCCGGGCATGTGCGCCAAAGAAGAAATGGCTGCCGACGGCATCGTGCGCCTGTCGAAAATCGAAGTCTATCCGCAGTACCTCGATGAATATATAGAATATGTGACCGAGGTGGGTGAAATCTCCCTGCGTACCGAACCGGGCGTGCTGACCATGTATGCCGTCGGCGAGAAGGAGAATCCCTGCCAAATAACCATCCTTGAAACATACGCGAGCCGGGAGGCATACGGCAAGCACATCGCTTCCGCGCATTTCCAGAAATACAAGCAGGGGACGCTGCATATGGTCAAGTCGTTGGAACTAATAGACCAAACACCGCTCAACCCTGCCAACCGAATCAACAACTTTATGGAGTAATATAATAGTAACAATCAAAATAAGAACAGAAAATGAAAAAGCAACCATCAATCGCATTGGGAACATGGTCGTGGGGCAAAGGAATGGCCGGAGGCGACCAAGTGTTTGGCAACAACGTAGGCGTGGACGAACTGCGTCCTGTATTTGACGAGGCCATGAAGAACGGGCTGAACCTATGGGACTCTGCCGTGGTCTATGGCATGGGTGATTCGGAGACCATCCTGTCTTCATTCACCAAAGGATGCAAGCGCGGAGAGACCTACAATCCGATGCTGCCTCAGATAGAGAAGTTGGTAACCGTCATGCGCGGCATCGGCGAGAAGTACGGTGTATCGCCCGCACAAGTGGCATTGGCATGGACTATCGCCAAAGGCACCACGCCAATTATCGGAGTGACGAAAGTGTCGCAAGTGCAGGATGCGGTGAAGGCGATGCGTATTTCCCTTACCGCAGAGGAAATCAGTCAAATGGAGACGGCGGCAGAAGAAACGGGAGTTGATACGCGCGGCTCTTGGGAAATGCCGATGATTTGAGTATGATATAAATAAAATATTCGACAAATGAAAAAGATACTGTTTTTATTATTCGCAGCAACAATGACTAATATTCAAGGAATTATGGCACAGGAAAAGATTGCACAGACATCGGAAGCGGACGGAAAGGCCGCTTTCCAGCGGGAAATGATATTCCCTATCGGCGAACCGAACACCGCTTACGCCAAGTATTTCATCGGCAACAGCTATCTGGCTCCGATATCCAAGGAGCAGATACCGTTCAACAATGTCACTTTCGAGCCGGGATGCCGCAACAACTGGCACATTCACCACGCCACGAAAGGAGG
>JADIMI010000026.1 GCA_017694845.1 Candidatus Cryptobacteroides intestinavium | reverse complement strand
GATGCCTATCTGAAATAATATTCCGCAGCGGAATTTCTGAAGACCAATGTCCCGTCGGATGGTTCAGTCATCCGGCGGGACATGTCTTTTATAGTCTATTTCAGGGCGCGGATCTCTTCGCGGCTCCACGGAAGTCCGATGAACCAGGTAGGAAAGTCCGTCTCGATGATGTCTGGCTCCGATACGAGGTCTCGCAGATAGGCTGTTTTCCTGTCGTATTCGTTTCTGATAATGTCAGAGGAGCCGGTAATGGATATCATCGTCATGACTCCCTTTTCGTGCAGCCTGTCATATATGTCCTTGAGCATCGGGTTGACGTCCAGTCTTATGTATGCCATAATGTATTTCCACGGGATAGGGGATCTGTCATAAGCCGTGAAATGCTCTTCGGAACTGATCTCCACGCAGAACATTACATTCCTTATGCCGTTGTTCCAGTAATACAGGGCCTCCTCAATGGAGCGTACACTCAACATAATGTTGTGGTACATTGCCCAGTCCCCTCCGGGCCTGAGCTGCCGGATGTAATAGTCGAGACACTGTTTCTCGTGGTCAGTGCCTATGCCCATCTTGTTGTCGAAGTTGAACACCACCTTGTCTTTTCCCCATTCGAGGACGGACTTCAGTGTCGGTATCCTGTAGGGAGTGACCTTCCCGTTCCTGTCCTTCAGATAGAACTGCTGCAGTTCTTCGAAGGTGTAGTCGGAGACCTTTCCTGTTCCGGTAGTCGTCCTGTCGATTGTCTCATCGTGTATCATCACAAGGACACTGTCCTTCGTGGATCTGAAATCTATTTCGAAAAACGTAGGCATAAGGGACAGCGTATGCTGGCAGGTCTCGAGGCTGTTCCCTGGGTAGTCGGGCATATTGCCTCCCTGATGGCCGCTGATGATGATGTCCCTGTCAGGGGAATATCTGAAATATTCCTGAAGGTCTTCGATTGAACTGATGGCCACTTCGTTGTCGGGATTTCTGTCCTGGAAATTGTCGTCGCCGGCGCTCATCTGCTGCAGTGCAAGCAGCAGAGATGCAGATAGGAGGATAGTCTTTTTCATTTCAATGTATTTGTGCCGTGAGGCTGTTATATATAAAGAACAACCGAAGGCCGCGGATTGCTTAATGTCCGGACTGCGTCATAGAAATTTAATCCGCTTCAATGACGGTATAAGTTTTTTTATACTACCTTTGCGCGAGTTTGTAAAATTTAGACTGTCGGTTTATGATGTCAGATGAAAAAATCCTGGAGGGAATAATATCGGGTAAGGTCTCGGCGTACGAGATTCTGTTCCGCAAGCATTATTCCAGGGTGAAGAACTTCATCTGTATGATAGTGAAGGACAAGGATCTGGCAGAGGATATCGCTCAGGATGTCTTTATGAAGATATGGATCGGCAGGGCGGGCCTTTCGGCGGACAAGTCTCTCAGGAACCTCCTTTTCGTGATGGCAAGGAACGGAGCTGTAAATGCTCTGAAGTCTATGCGGAACAGGACCGGTACAGCTACAATGGAGGAGGCGGAAACAGTAGGCGGAGGAGAAAATGACAAGGTCCTTTTCAATGAGACGGAAATGCTGATAAACAGCGGGATAGCCCGGATGCCGGCCCAGCGCAGACAGATATTTGTAATGAGCCGGTACCGTAATATGTCCAACAAGGAGATCGCGGACTGCCTGAATCTCAGCGTCCGCACGGTTGAAAAACATATCCAGCTCGCCCTCAAGGATCTGCGGGAGTCGCTGGACTGACATCATAATGACATATCGGCAGAACCATAATGTTTTGCGAAAATTTACGGGGGAGATTACGTATGTCGCCCCTTGTCGTTGTTCTTAATATGTAAGTGAACTATGGACAGGTTAAGGAAATATTGCGAAGGAGGGCTTTCTGCCGAGGATGAACGTATGATGCGTGATTATCTGACGGAGCACGGGACTGATGCGGATGTGTCGGAATGCCTCGGAGAAATATTCGACAGTATAGGGGAGTCAGATGCTGCCGAAGGAGAAAAGGCGTATTTCAAAGCCGCTGCCGCCCTTGGCATAGACAGGCCGGTGACGAGGAAGAGGCATCGTGCGGTGTCCTGGTTCGCGGGTATCGCGGCAGCATTGGCGGTGCTGATTGCCGGTGGGGCGACTGCTCTGCTCGTGGATGGTTCGCGTGATGTGGAATGGAACGAAATCAAGGTTCCGGCAGGTCAGACACGTGAACTTGTGCTTGCAGACGGGACGGTTCTTCAACTCAATGCCGGCAGCAGGGTGACCTATCCTGCTTCATTCCGTAGATGCAGGACGAGGGAGATTTTTGCCGAAGGGGAGATCTACGCCGAGGTCGCAAAGGATCCGAAACATCTGTTTTTCATCAATTCCGGAGATGTAGGAGTGAAAGTCCTGGGAACAAAATTCAATTTCAAGGCATACGGAGACTCCCGCTGCGTGGAACTTCTCCTTTTTGAAGGGGCCGTGGAATTCGGCATTATGTCCGGGAAGGAGATACAGAGCGGCGTGGCATTGAAGCCAGGGGATATGGTGCAGTACGACAGGGAGAACGGGGATGTCGGCATAAAGTCATTCAGCAAGAATGATTTCAGACCTTTCAGCCAGGGCGGTGCCATACATTTTTTCGATATAAGTCTGGAGGATATTGTGCTTGACCTGCAGCGTATCTTTGATGTCAGGATAGTGATAGCAGATCCGCAGCTTGCACAGAAAAGATATTTTGCCTATTTCGCCAACGGCGAGTCGCTTATGGAAATACTTTCATCTTTAGATTCGGAAATCGACATTTATCAAAAGGACAACATCATATTTTTACAATAAGCAAAGGTAGACGTCTGACCACATATTTTATTAATTAACATTAAACAACCACATTATGGGAAAAACTTCCGTATGGAAGGGGTTTCTGAAAAGATACTCCCTATTAGCCATTATTGTCTGCGCTCTGCTGGTCCCTACCTCGCTTTCCGCCCAGACAGTGACTCTGAGGCTGTCCAATGTCACGGTGCAGGAAGCCATTACGGCATTGGCTCAGCAGGACAACTGGTCCATAAGTTTCGAGACTGAAGATGTGGATCTTGACCGCCGGATATCTGTTGTTGCCGACGGTGACCCTATAGAAGATGTCCTGAAACAGGTTTTCATAGGACAGAATGTGACTTTCTCCGTCAGAGGGAAGCGTATAAGTGTCACAAAATCACCTTCCGGGACCCCGGATGCCGATACTGTCACCAGGACGCTGACCGGTTCGGTCGTGGACAGTGAAGGAGAGCCTCTTATAGGGGCATCCATAATAGTATCGGGCGGGACTGGAGTAATAACCGATATGGACGGCAGATTCGAGATTCCGGACCTGAAATTTCCGGCAGAGATCGAGGTCTCGTTCCTTGGCTTTACTTCAGTCGTGATGACTCTGCACGGCAATGAAAGCATGCCTCTTGAGATTGTTCTGGATGAATCCCGCAATATCCTTGACGATGTCGTGGTGGTCGGCTATGCCTCTATGAAGAAGCGCGACCTTGTCGGCTCCGTGGAGCAGGTGGGGGATGAGGTGATCACCGGAAGGGCCAACGGCAACCTCGCACGGTCTCTCCAGGGTGAGGTGACAGGACTCAATATCACATTTACCGACAGCAAGCCTTCGCGCGATGCCTCATTCAATATACGAGGTGATACATCCATAGGTTCAGGCGGTTCGGCCCTTGTGCTCATAGATGGTGTCGCCGGTAATATCAATACTGTCAATCCTAATGATGTGGAGAGCGTCAGCGTCCTGAAGGATGCATCGTCGACTGCAGTGTACGGTGCCAGAGGTGCATTCGGTGTGATTCTCGTCACTACCAAGAACCCGATCAAGGGCAGGCCAGTGGTGACCTATGATGGATCCGTGACAATAAACCGCAGGACTGTCATCCCTGATGGCATAACAGATCCGGTCAAATGGATTGACTGGTGGAAGACGGCCTGGAACAATTACAAGAGCGGAAGCCAGCCTGTCCCGGACCATGTCGACAGCACTATCCCTTATACCGAAGAGATCTATCAGATGCTTCTCGCACGTCAGCAGGATCCGTCCCTTCCGGCAGTCGTGCCTCTCGAAGGACACAGTATGTTCGGCTGGGCATATCTGGACAGCACCAACTGGGACCAGCTGTTCTACAAGGACTTCAACCTGTCCACGGAGCATAACCTGTCGGTTTCCGGCGGCTCGGACAAGGCCGACTACTATATCTCCGGCCGGTTCTATGATATGGACGGCATCTACAAGGTAGGAAATGAATCCTTCAAGAAATATGACCTGAGGGCAAAAGGCTCGTTGAAGATCCGGCCTTGGCTCAAGATATCCAATAATATGTCTGTTTCTGTCATTGACCAGCACGAACCTAAGCATCCCCGGGACAAT
>JADIMI010000025.1 GCA_017694845.1 Candidatus Cryptobacteroides intestinavium | reverse complement strand
GAAACAAAGGAGGAGTAGAATATGAAAAAGACATTTTCAATCGGCGGGGTGCATCCTGCTGACAAAAAGATTTCTGCAGGGTGCAGGATAGAGGTGCTTCCTACTCCTCAGACAGTCTATATCTCCATGGCTCAGCATCTGGGCGCTCCGGCTACTCCGGTTGTGGCTGCAGGAGACAAGGTGAAGGCCGGGCAGGTGATAGGGGAGCCGGCCGGATTCATTTCCGCATACGTCCATTCTTCCGTATCGGGTACCGTCAAGTCGGTAGGCCCGCGTCCGGATCTTGCCGGGAACAAGGTGCCTCATGTCGAGATCGCGGTGGAAGGTGATGAGTGGGCTGATGGTATAGATCTTTCAGATACCCTTGTCACAGAGATTCCGGCAGACAACAAGTTCATCATAGACCGTATCAAGTCCAACGGAGTTGTCGGGCTCGGAGGAGCGACCTTCCCGACCCACGTGAAACTTACCCCTCCTGAAGGGAAAAAGGCTGAGATCCTCATCCTCAACGGGGCTGAGTGCGAGCCTTATCTTACTTCCGACTACAGGATCATGCTTGAGAAGGCTGACCAGATCATTGTAGGTGCAGCCATTATGAAGCAGGTTCTCGGAGGACCGCGCACTGTCGTCGGCATCGAAGACAACAAGCCGGAGGCTATTGAATCTATGAAGGCAGCAATTGCAAGGCTGCAGGCGAAATCCGCCGCATATAACGGGATCGAGGTGGTTGTCCTCAGGAAGAAATACCCGCAGGGTGGAGAGAAACAGCTGATCGATGCTGTCGCCCGCCGTCAGGTGAAATCAATGGGGCTTCCGATCGATGTCGGTGCTGTGGTCCAGAATGTGGCCACATCCCTTGCTGTCTATGATGCCGTGATGAAAAACAGACCGCTGACAACGAACACCCTTACCGTTACTGGAGACTGCCTTCCGGCCGACAGGCAGAAGAACTATCTGTTCCGTATAGGAGTTCCTTTCTCTTTCATTGTCGAACAGAGCGGAGGAATGCCGGAAGACGCGGTGAAGGTCATCAGCGGAGGCCCTATGATGGGAAAGGCCATATCAAACCTCGATGCCACTACTGTCAAGGGATCGTCTTCGATTCTCTATCTGACTGCAGAGCAGACGGTGCGCAGGCCTGAAAGCAACTGTATCCGTTGCGGCAAGTGCGTGGAAGCATGTCCGATGGGGCTGGAGCCGTATCTCCTGAACAAGCTGGCCCGTAACGGGATGATGGATGAACTGGAGCAGAACGCCATCCAGGACTGCATCGAGTGCGGATGCTGCCTCTACAGCTGTCCTGCAAACATCCCGCTTCTGGATGTCATACGTATAGCGAAGGGTGATGTGATGCGCGCGATCCGTGCCCGTTCGGCAAAAAAGTAATGGAAATAATTAAAACAAGACAATAATGAACATACTATTGGTTTCACCGGCACCTCACCTGCATACAAAGACATCCACAATGTCTCTGATGCGTGATGTGGTGATCGCCCTGCTCCCGACTGTCATTGTCTCCATCCTCTTCTATGGCTGGAGGGAGATAATGATTCTGGCAGTGAGCGTGATTTCCTGTGTCCTTCTGGAATATCTCATCACGAGATTTCTCCTCAAGAGACCGAATACCATAGGGGACTGGTCGGCGGCAGTGACAGGTGTCCTGCTTGCGCTGAACCTCCCTGCGACTTCTCCGTGGTGGATGGTGCTCATAGGTGCCATTGTGGCTATCGGAGTGGCGAAGCTGACTTTCGGAGGTCTCGGACAGAACCTCTTCAACCCGGCTCTCGTAGGCCGTGTATTCCTTCTGATCTCGTTCCCTGTGGCTATGACGAACTGGGGACCGGTACAGGGCTTTATCGGCGGCGCTGATGCAGCTACCGGGGCCACGCCTCTCGGGCTCGCCAAGGAAGGCGGGATAGAGGCCATACAGAATCTTGACTATCTGAATATGCTCTATGCGAACATAGGCGGATCTGCCGGAGAGCTTTCTGCGATAGCCATTATCATAGGCTTCATCTATCTCCTTGCCAGAAAGGTGATCCGTCCGCATATCACGCTGTCCATCTGGGTTACGGTGTTCGTGTTCTCCGGGATAATGTGGCTTGTGGACCCTTCTACGTATACGGACCCGATATTCAACCTGCTCACCGGAGGTATCCTTCTCGGCTCGGTCTTTATGGCTACCGACTATGTGACTTCTCCTATGAGTGCGAAGGGAGGCATAATCTTCGGTGTGGGCATAGGCCTCATAACAATGCTGATAAGGTATTTCGGATCGTATCCGGAAGGTGTGTCGTTCGCTATCCTTATAATGAACTCCACAGTGCCTCTTATCAACAAGTTCTGTAAATCAAAGAAATACGGGAGGTAACAGTTATGGCGATCCAATCATCATTCAAGAATATGGTACTCTGCCTGTTTGTGATATGCATTGTATGTTCTGCATTGCTGGCAGTAGTGTATGCTGTGACGGCAGCTCCTATACAGGCTGCCGCAGAGGCGAAGACTAATGCAGCCATCGCCCAGGTCGTGCCTCCGTTTGAGGGCACCCCTGCTTCCGATGTCATCAGTGTGGATGGTACTGAATACCAGTATTACACAGTATCCGACGGATCCGGAGTCGCCGGCTATGCGATAATTTCTTCCGGTTCCGGATTCAGCGGTGCCGTCCAGGTCATGGTGGGATTCTATCCTGATGGAAAGATCTACAATACGGCTGTGCTTTCTCAGGCGGAGACTCCGGGGCTTGGAGCCAAATGTGTCGAACCAGAGTTCAGGGACCAGTTCAAGGATTTCGATCCTGCGGTAAAGAAACTTTCAGTGACAAAGGATGGAGGAGATGTGAATGCAATCACGGCTTCCACCATTACATCAAGGGCGTTCTGTAATGCTCTCGGCAGTGCTGTCAAGGCGTTCAATGCCATCACCGGAGCTTCCGTGCCGGTCGATTCGGCTTCCGGGGCGACAGCTGCAGGGAATGAAGAGAATGCGGACGAATCCGGTGACACTAAATGACAGGAGGACAGGAAATGACTAAATTTCAGCTTATAACAAAAGGTCTTATAAAGGAGAATCCTACATTTGTGCTTCTCCTCGGTATGTGCCCTACACTGGCGACAACGACCTCCGCCATCAACGGTATGAGCATGGGACTTGCGACAATGTTTGTTCTCGTGCTTTCCAATATGGCTATCTCCGCAGTAGCAAAAATGATCCCTGACAAGGTCCGTATTCCGGCTTATATTGTCATCATTGCGACCTTTGTCACCCTGCTTCAGTTCGTGATGCAGGCATATACTCCGGCAATCTATGAGACGCTGGGTCTTTTCATCCCGCTTATCGTGGTGAACTGTATCGTGCTCGGCAGGGCTGAGGCCTTCGCCAACAAGAACTCGGTTGTCGACTCTGCCTGCGATGGGCTCGGTATCGGACTGGGCTTCACCCTTTCCCTTACAGTCCTCGGACTCATCCGCGAGATCCTCGGCAGCGGTTCTGCATTCGGGTTCAAGTTCCTGCCTGGAGACGGGATTCTCTGTTTCGTTCTCGCCCCGGGAGCGTTTATGGTGCTCGGATACCTTATAGTGCTTTTCCACAAGTTGACTGACAAGAAGAACCAATAGTAAGGAGGAGTTATGGAATATATAATAATCATCATATCAGCGATATTCGTAAATAATATCCTGCTGGCGCAGTTCCTCGGATGCTGCCCGTTCCTCGGAGTGTCCAACAAGCTCAGCACAGCTGCAGGTATGTCAGGAGCCGTATGCTTCGTGATAACTCTTGCCACGCTTGTGACCTATCTGCTCCAGTATTATGTGCTCAACCCTCTCGGGATCGGGTTCCTGCAGACCATAGCGTTCATTCTTGTGATCGCGGCTCTTGTACAGATGGTGGAGATAGTGCTCAAGAAGGTCAGCCCGGCCCTGTATCAGGCTCTGGGAATCTTTCTTCCTCTGATCACTACCAACTGTGCAGTGCTCGGCGTCGCCCTGATTGTGGTCACTAAGGAATTCACTTTCGGAGGAGAGCCTCATATGCTGAATCTGGCGGAATCCGTTGTGTATGCTTTTGCCACATCTCTCGGATTCGGTCTTGCAATGATACTTTTTGCCGGTCTCCGCGAGCAGCTTGCGCTCAACAAGGTGCCGAAGAGCTTCAAGGGTATACCTATTGCCCTGATCACTGCAAGTATCCTCGCAATGGCCTTTATGGGCTTCTCCGGACTGGTATAGCACCGTTCTGTGTCATTCTTGCTTTGCTTGTCATTCTGAGCTGTGCTTGTCATTCTGAGCTGTGCTTGTCATTCTGAGCGAAGCGAAGAATCTGTTTAAGACCAATGAACATCAATAAAAACGACAATACACCCGGTTCACCATACGAATGGTATGAACTGGGTGTTTCTCTGCGTCAGAGAGAGCGGTTCGGCGAGGCCATCAATGCTTTCCGCAATGCAGAAGAAACCGCTGCGGCACTCATTGAAAGACTGTCATCGGGACAGTCCGCAGATGGATCTGATGCAGCCGCATATACAGAGTGCACCGGAAAGTATTCCATAACGGAATTGCAGACATTGCACAGCAGGGCGGCCGCGTCCATAGAGCTGATACTCCGGATCAGAGGCTTTGTCAACAAGGATCTGATGAATCCGTAGGCAGCTGCCCTGTCCCCCGCTCTATAGGTGAGGCTTTCATTTCTGCTTCACTCACCCCCCCTTGAGCTTCGCTGCTGTCATTCCGAGCTTCGACCAACTGTCATTCTGAGCTTTGTCACACTGTCATTCTGAGCGTCAGCGAAGAATCTGGAGGAGAACGACGGGACACGGACCGCGAACAAGGTTATTTTACATTGTGCTGTGTCTCAGTGAATTATAAAAAGTTGATGTTCGCGGTCCGCATACCGGTGCGGGGTGTCAATCCGTCCGCGGCAGCAGAGTTAAAAACACATATTTCTTCCGGTGATTCCTGTCTTTTGTCCCTATACGGGGAACTGTCGGTCCGGAATCTGCATAAAAAGAATGCCCCGTAAGTCAGAGACTTTAAGGGGCATCCTTCATTGTTGTTTATATGTGATATGGTATAGTGACTTGTAGATCTGCTCCGGTCTAGAATCTGTAACGGACTCCGATTGTAGGGACAAATCCTAACAGCCCTTCTTCATAGAACCGAGCCCCGCCATTTCCGGCCGCTAAACCGATCTGTGGTCTGAGGTCGACAGAAAGCTGGAGAGGGAACCAGAATGTGTATTCAAGCCCTACCTGTCCTACAATCCCGAACACGAATTCATCCCGTCCGGCAAAATCAAGTCCGAGACTTGCTCCAGGACCTGCATAGACACCCCATTCTCCGCGTGCTGTCCACGCCGGCTGCGCCAGCATGAAGTTGTACGTAGCCGTTGCGCTCAAAGCGCTGAAATATGTCAGACCGAGATTCGCTTCAACGAAATTCTCTCCGCCTGCATAATGCTGGTAGCTGGCCTCCAGGCCGTATGCCAGTCTTCCTCCGACAGCTCTTGGCTGTGCTGACGCTGCAGCTGCAATACCGAATGCAAGGGCAGCGATCAGAATAAATTTCCTCATATCAATAATTGTTTAACAGAAAATTCATTTTCCCCACAAAGTTAGAACTTTTATCCGTTCCACAATGGAAATCCAGGGAAATTTCTTCCGCCCTGAAAATGATATGCAGATTGTCCCGTTTTTATTATATTAGCGGGACGAAACGGTAAATGTTTATGATGTGCAGGTTTTTGCTGGCCGGACTGCTGTCCATCTTCTGCTGCGTGCAGCTTCCGGCCAATGATCAGGCTGATACTGTCCGGATCCTTGCCATAGGGAACAGTTTTTCCCAGGATGCGGTGGAGCAGTATTTCTTTGAACTGGCTGAAGATGCAGGGATTCCTGTTATCGTAGGCAATGCATATATCGGGGGATGTTCCCTCGAGCGGCATGTGCTGAACTCTATGGCTGACAAGGCTGACTATGCCTACCGCAAGGTGGGTAAGGATGGGAGCGGGGAGAGAAAGGAATATCCCGGCCGGACTCTTGCGGAGATTATCTCTGATGAGCCGTGGGACTATGTCAGTCTTCAGCAGGCAAGTCCTCTTTCGGGAATCTATGAGAGCTATGCCCGATGGCTTCCGGAACTCTACGCCTATGTGCGGGCCAGGGTGCCGGACGATACTGTATTTATGCTGCATCAGACCTGGGCATATGCAGCGGATTCGGACCATAGCGGATTCGCCGGCTATGACAATGACCAGATGAAGATGTACAGAGCTATAGTGGATGCTAACGAGAGAGCTGCCGGACTGGTCGGGATCGATATTATAATTCCGTCCGGGACCGCTGTCCAGAATGCCCGTACATCCTTTATAGGAGACAATATGGACAGGGATGGCTATCATCTGGATCTGCTGTGGGGCAGATATACCGCCGCCTGCACCTGGTTCGAGACACTTTTCGGGCACGTTACCGGCAACGGCTATGCACCGCAGGGAATGTCCGGTGATTACGTCAGGGTGGCACGGCTTTCGGCCAGGAAGGCTGTATTGCATCCGGACAGGGTCACCCGGATAAATGTCCGGAGACTGTCTGAAAGATGACGGTGTGTCATAATTGCAGACTGCTGCGTTATTATCGGGATCCTGGCTAAGTCATTTACGAGAGGCTTCCGGAACAATGCTGATATTCACTGAAACTGATATACAATGGAAAGAACACTGGTTATCATCAAGCCCGGCGCCTTGCAGAGGGGACTTGTCGGGGAAGTCATTTCACGGTTCGAGAAACGCGGGCTCAAGCTTGTCGCAATGAAGATGCGGCAGCTCACCCCAGAGATTCTGGATGTACATTATGCCCATCTCAAGGACAGGCCATTCTTCCCGTGGCTGAAGGCCGGGATGATGGCAGCTCCGGTGATTCTCTGCTGCTGGGAAGGATTCGATGCGGTCAGGACGGTCAGGGAGATGGCTGGAGCCACCAATGCCCGCAAGGCTGCCCCGGGAACAATCAGAGGCGACTACGGTATGAGCTCGCAGGAGAACATAGTCCATACATCCGATTCAGTAGAGAATGCCCGTATCGAACTTGACAGGTTCTTCTCTCCGGAGGATTACTGCGAATATCCTTCTCCGCTGCAGCAGTACCTTTACGCCCCTGATGAAAACTGACGGTATAGGGAGGCCGGGTTACAGGTTGAAAGCCTTCTCCACTGCATCCACTGAGTCAAGAAGTTCCCAGCCGAAGAAAAGGGCTACTTCCTGACGTCTTTTCCCGTTCCGGACGACCTCGACGACATCCTGGTACGGACGCCGTCCGACGTGTCCGTATGCGGCTGTAGGTTCGTAGATAGGGTTCTTCAGATGGAACTTCTCTATTATCTTTGCCGGACGCAGATCGAACAGCTCTCCGATCCGTGCCGCAATTTCTTCATCTGTAATCTGATGTCCTGACCGGTCTTTCTTCGCGGTCCCGTAAGAGTCTGCGTAGATGCTCACCGGTCTTGCCACTCCGATAGCGTATGCAACCTGCACGAGCAGTTCATCCGCCACTCCTGCCGCGACAAGGTTCTTCGCTATGTACCTTGCTGCGTAGGCCGCCGACCTGTCGACCTTGGACGGATCCTTGCCTGAGAAGGCACCGCCTCCGTGCGCTCCCTTGCCTCCATAGGTGTCCACGATTATCTTGCGCCCTGTCAGTCCCGTGTCCCCGTGAGGTCCTCCGATGACGAATTTCCCTGTAGGGTTCACGTGGAGTATATAGTCTCCCTTGAAAAGGGTGGCAGTCTGCGGGGCGAGCTCCTCTATCATTGCCGGGATCAGGATTTCCTGGATGTCTTTCCTTATCCTGTCCTGCATTGCCTTGTCTACCCTGTCCTGTCCGTACTGCTCTACGGCATCTTCATAGCTCATTCTGCCCAGTTCAGGCACCACGAAGTTGTCGTGCTGGGTGGAGATGACTATAGTATGGATGCGGACAGGCCTGTGGGTGGTGCCATCGTATTCAATGGTGAACTGTGACTTGGAGTCCGGTCTGAGATATGGCATCAGTTCCGGCTGCTCTTTCCGGATGCGCGCAAGGACTCTCAGGGCAAGGTGGGAAAGAGCCAGCGGAAGCGGCATATAATCAGCTGTGTCTCTGCAGGCATAGCCGAACATCATCCCCTGGTCTCCGGCTCCCTGCTCATCAGGGTCTGACCTGACCACTCCACGGTTGATGTCGGCGCTCTGTTCGTGCAGGGCGGAAAGCACACCGCAGGAATTGCTGTCGAACATATATTCTGCCTTGTTGTAGCCTATGCGGTCGATGACTCGTCTTACAGTCGCCTGAATGTCGACGTATGCATCTTCGGAACGCACCTCTCCTCCTACAACCACGAGACCGGTGCTGCAGAATGTCTCGCACGCCACCTTCGCCTCTGGATCCTGGCGGAGGAATTCATCAAGGATGGCATCGGAAATCTGATCCGACACCTTGTCCGGGTGTCCTTCAGACACCGATTCGGAAGTGAAAAGATAATTGTTGTTCATATCATATAAATAAAAAACTCCGCATACCGTAATGTATGCGGAGCAATCATTAAAATCCTAACCTTATGAAAAAGTTTTTTAGCATTTTTTTGTGTGGTTGCAAGCAGCCAAATCTCTCCACATTTATTTTCGGGGCAAAGTTAAGTAAAAATTCCAGAATTTTGCTAATTTTGCCCTGCAATTTGATGCTGTTCCCGGATTCTTCCGGCAGTTTTACCCCGGATCTGCGGAGCAGATTGCTCTGAACAAGGATTTTTAATATATTGGATTATGCAACAGAACATTGACACTTATGATTTCGCCGGCAAGAAAGCCATCGTCAGAGTAGACTTCAATGTCCCTCTCAACGAGAAGCTTGAAATCACCGATGACACCCGTATCAGGGCTGCCATTCCTACTCTCAAGAAAGTCCTCGAGAAAGGCGGTTCCCTTATAATTATGTCCCATCTCGGACGTCCGAAGGGTGTGACGGACAAGTTCTCCCTCAAACATATCATAGGACGCGTGCAGGAGCTTCTCGGAGTGCCTGTGAAATTCGCCGATGACTGTATGAAGGCTGATGAGCAGGTGGCCGCCCTCAAGCCAGGCGAGGTGCTTGTTCTTGAGAATCTCCGTTTCTATGCGGAGGAGGAAGGCAAGCCGAGAGGCCTTGCAGAGGATGCTACGGATGATGAGAAGAAGGCAGCCAAGGCTGCAGTGAAGGAGAGCCAGAAGAAATTTGTCGAGAAGCTCGCTTCGTATGCCGACTGCTATATCAACGATGCATACGGTACAGCTCACCGTGCACATGCCTCTACTGCCCTCATAGCAAAATATTTCCCGAACGACAAGATGTTCGGATATCTGATGGAAGGCGAGATCAAGGCTATCGACCGTGTCCTCAAGACTCCGGAGCATCCTGTGACTGCAATTATCGGCGGAGCCAAGGTGTCTTCAAAGATCGGCATCATCGAGCACCTTTTCGATGTAGTCGACAATATGATCATCGGCGGAGGTATGGTGTATACCTTCATCAAGGCTCAGGGAGGAAAGATCGGAAAGTCCCTCTGCGAGGATGATCAGCTCGACCTTGCCCTCAATATTCTGAAGAAGGCTGAGGAGAAAGGCGTGAAACTCTATCTTTCAAGGGAGGTAGTGATCGCTGATGCTTTCTCCAACGATGCAAATACCAAGATATGCGCCAACAACGAGATTCCTGATGAGTGGGAGGGAGTCGATGCGGCTCCTAGCACTCTCGCTGTATGGGAGGATGTGATTATGAAGTCGAAGACTATCCTCTGGAACGGTCCTGTTGGAGTATTCGAGATCCCGGCATTCGCAAAGGGGACCAACAAGGTGGCTGAAATGCTTGCCAAGGCTACCGAGAACGGAGCCTTTACTCTCGTAGGAGGCGGTGATTCAGTGGCTGCCGTTACCCAGATGGGCTATGCAAAGAAGGTAAGCTATGTATCCACGGGCGGCGGAGCGATGCTCGAATACCTCGAAGGCAAGGAACTTCCGGGTATCGCTGCCATCCGTGAATAGGACTGTACAGCCGCCTGTCTCGGTATGTATCGGCAGACGGAGTGAATGATTTATATGACATGTCGCAGGTGATCCGGATCTCCAGTCCGGGTCACCTGTCCTTTTGTCAATTGCCTATTGAAAATTGAGGGAATTTCCATAACTTTACCGGCCGATATGGCTTGGAGACAGTCGAGGTGCAGAAAGACAGCAGCATATTGCTTAAAGAATTGAGTGAAGGGAGCAGGACGGCTTTCGACTGGCTTTTCATCCGCTACCAGCCGAAAGTCGTGGCATTTCTGAAAGCCTGCACCGGAGATGAGGAACAGGCCAGAGACATTGCGCAGGATATTTTCTTCAATATATGGAAAGACCGCGCGAAACTGTCCGAAGTACGTTCGTTCGAGGGCTATCTTTTTCAGATGGCCAGGTTTTCGGTCTATAATTATTATGATCATCTCGATGTCGTGAAGAAATATGTCGAAGAGGGGAAGACCCGGTCCGAGGTGACGGATGCCGGGCCGGAAGAGAAACTGAAGGAACGGCAGATCAGGGCAAGGATAGCGGAAACGGTCAGAAGCATGCCGCAGCGGAGACGGGAAATATTCGTGATGAGCCGCTGGGGCGGGTACAGCAATGATGAGATAGCGGAAAGACTGAATATAAGCAAGCGGACAGTGGAAAACCATCTCACGGCAGCGCAGTCCGTACTGCGTCGTACCTTGAAATATCTCTTGTGTGTAATCGTGCCGTTGGCTTACTTTATATATGGTTAGTTATGGACAGTAAAGGAAACGACATGGAAGACCTGCGCGATGAAAAAGTCATCAGACGGCTTTGGGAGGACTCTGATGGAAAGATATCTTCAGAGACCATAAAGGATCTTGAAGCAGTCCACAGGATGATCGATGCAAGTGAAGGCAGAAAGATGTCCGGCCGGTATATATGGTTTGCGGCCGCTTCGCTTGCAGTGGCCGTGCTGTCTTCTGTCCTGACATTGACATTTGTTGCCAGACCGGAAACTGAATATGCCCTGGTAAGTACGGAATACGGGGAGCGGATGTCCCTTACTCTGGCAGACGGCACTGTGGTGGCGTTGAATGCCGGTTCATCCATTTTCTTCCCGGAGCAGTTTACGGGAGATGACAGGACTGTCTTCCTGACGGGAGAGGCTAATTTCGATGTGGCCCGGGATGAAAAAAGGCGCTTTATGGTGAAGACGAGGCATATGGATGTCACGGCTCTCGGCACGAGGTTCTGTGTGGAGGCCTATCCGGATGACCACGTCACGAGGACAACTCTTGTGGAAGGCCGGGTAGAAGTGGCGGTGACGGCAGACAGCGGCCGGGTCTGTATCCTTGATCCGGATATGCAGCTGTCAT
Source organism: Candidatus Cryptobacteroides intestinavium (assembly GCA_017694845.1). GTDB lineage: Bacteria > Bacteroidota > Bacteroidia > Bacteroidales > UBA932 > Cryptobacteroides > Cryptobacteroides intestinavium. The sequence goes on along the minus strand of JADIMI010000025.1, from coordinate 5,760 downwards.
TCGACAGTTTCAGCCGAGAGACTTCAGTGACCAGGGTCGATGCGGAGAAAGTGGCATCCTGGGAGCAGGGGTATCTTGTGTTCAACGGGGCGGATTTTGCGGAAATAGCCTCCGCCATAGAGCGCAAGTATGATGTGAAGATCTATTACGATATGTCCCGGAACCGTTCCCGCAGGGAATATTTTGTCAAATTCCGTCCTGATGAGACGCTTGAGGAGACTATGGATGTCCTGACGATGCTCGTAGACGGTTCGCGGTACCGGCTGGATGGGAAGAAGGTGTTTTTCTATTTTTAGCACCATCTCCACGACTGTCTGCGGATCCTGACCGTTTTTAACATTTTTTTAATCTTTCGGACTGTGCGTGTGGATGCGGTTGGCTTACTATATTGTGTAACCACAAAAACACCAGCACGGTATCATGAAATTCAATCCAGTTAAAAATGTGCTCCTTGCGCTGACGGTTGCCGTCCTGTTTCCGGCAGCAGCCTTTGCGCAGGACCAGATGGTAAAGCTTTCCGGTGAGAGGATTACCCTTGCCGCGGCTTTCGACCAGATCGAACAGCAGACTGACCTTTCAATTGACTACGATGCCGCATCCGTCGATGCAAGCCTTGTTGTCAGCGCCCCTCAGGATAAGGGCAGGGTCAGTGACATCCTTGGCCGGCTCCTTGACGGGACAGGCTATACCTATTCATTCAACAGGTCGCATGTGATTGTTTCCGTCCAGAAACCGCGGGAGCCGGAACCTGCAGACCGGACGGTCACGGGAGAAGTCCGCGACATGGACGGACAGCCTGTCATAGGTGCAAGTGTGGTGCTTGCAGGCACCTCCACCGGTACAGTGACAGACCTTGACGGAAAATTCAGCATCCAGGTTCCGGAAGACGGGGTCCTGCGGTTTTCATCGATAGGGTACAGGACTGTCGATGTAAGCCTGAACGGCAGGGCATCCCTGTCAGTTACGATGCCGGATGACAATCTGTATCTTGATGAAGTGGTCGTGGTCGGATACGGTACCCAGAAGAAGGTCAATCTGACGGGAGCTGTCGACCAGATCAGCTCCGAGGCATTTGCAGGCAGGCCGATGGCAAATATGTCGCAGATGCTTCAGGGAGCGGTGCCTAACCTCAACATCAAATTTACCGATGGACGTCCGAACAGTTCTCCTGGCTACAATATCCGCGGTACTACCTCTATCGGCCAGGGAGGAAGCGCACTTGTCCTTATAGATGGAGTCGAGGGAGATGCCAGTCTTATCAATCCAAATGATATAGAGTCGGTTTCCGTGCTCAAGGACGCAGCCTCGTCTGCTGTCTACGGTTCGAGGGCCCCGTATGGTGTCGTATTGATTACGACCAAGAATGCCTCGAAAGGCAAGCCGACAGTGACATATTCAGCCAATTTCACGTTCGGGATGCCTGTTTCCGTTCCTGATGTAGTCACTGACGGATATACGTATGCGGAGCATTTCTATACTGCGTGGTATAATAAAAGACATACGACACCATCGGGTATCAACAATACAATGGAGTTTTCGACGGCGTGGCTCAACGAGTACGGAAGACGGGCGGAGACAGGCAATTATGAAATCCTTGTAAGTGACGGCAGCCTCGGTACAGCCGGACATTGGGTATATTTCGTAAAGGGTACGGACTATTACGACCTGCTTTACAAGGACTTCTCTTTCAGCCAGACACATAACATCTCCATCTCCGGTTCCGATGACAGGTTCGACTATTATGCCTCGATGAGGTATTTTGACAACAACGGTATTTTCGACTCAGATGTCAATCCGGAATCGTACAGGGTCTTCAACGGGCGTATGAAGATGGGCTATCAGGTGACTCCGTGGCTCAAGATATCCAACAACACAGATATCGCAAGGTCAAGATACATTACTCCTGAACTGTATGCGATGAACACTTCCAATATATGGAGAAACATAGCGGATGCGGCTTTCCCTTGTTCGACCTTGTGGAATCCGGATGGGACCATGACCTACAGCGCAGTATATTCGGTTGGTGATTTCCTGTACGGAAAGAGCAAGAGGACCTATGATACGGATCAGCTCAATACGACATTCCGTGCGAATGCGACTTTCCTTGATGGCAGGTTGAAGATCAACGCAGACTTTACATACAGAGTCAAGGATTTCACGAACAGTGTCAGGAAGGTGCCTACCGAGTATTCCCAGATAGAAGGCGTGGTCGGAACCGTGTCCGGTCTCCGGTCATATATCAGGGAGGGAGCAGGCAAATATGACAATATAGTGACAAACGAATATGTCGAATTCGAAGACACGTTCGCCGGCCGGCATTATTTTAAGGCTTTGTTAGGATATAATTATGAACAGCAGACCTATAAATACACTGAAGCGTACAATGACGACCTGCTGACCGGGGATGTGGAGAACATACAGCTTGCCATGGGCACAGACAACCGCCAGGTAGCCGGAGACTGGCACAGGTGGCGGAATGCAGGTGCATTTGCCCGTATCAACTACAGCTACGATGACCGTTATCTGATCGAGCTGAACGGAAGGTATGACGGAAGCTCCAAATTCCCTCCGCGGCAGAGATGGGCATTCTTCCCATCGGTTTCCTTAGGCTGGCGTGTCACCGAGGAGCCTTGGTTCAGGGTGGACAAGAAAGACATTACCAATATCAAGGTCAGAGCGTCCTATGGCTCGCTCGGCAACAGCAATGTAGGCAATTATGCATACAATGAGATATTCGGTTTTGACAGCGGCCGCATAATCGACGGTAAGGAAGCCCTTTATACACAGGCCCCGTCACCGATTCCCGCATCCCTGACTTGGGAGACGGCAAGGACATTCGATGTCGGGCTCGACCTTGCCTTCTTCGACGGCAGGCTGACATTCACCGGCGACTATTACATCAGGCGTACGTTGAATATGTACACTGTAGGCCCTACTCTCCCTGATGTCTACGGGGCAAGTTCTCCAAAAGGGAACTATGCCGAGATGACCACGAGGGGGTATGAGCTCATTCTCACCTGGAACGACAGTTTCATGCTCGGAGGCAAGCCGTTCAGTTACGGGATAAAGGCAACACTTGCCGATTATTATTCCATAATTGACAAATACAACAACGCGACCGGATCTCTAAGCACCTCGAATACCAACTACAATTATTACGAAGGAATGAGGATAGGCGAAATCTGGGGTTATGTTTCCAACGGGCTATGGCAGACGCAGGATGAGATAGACATAGCGGAAGCCAATGCAAAGGCACATGGCCAGGAATATTATAATCCTTTGATGAGTACATCGGATGATTTCAGGCTGTATCCGGGAGACATCAAATTCGAGGACTTGAACGGCAACGGGTACATTGACCGCGGGAGCAATACGGTGGATGACCCCGGAGACAGGAGGGTCATCGGAAATTCGGAACCGCGTTATATCTACAGTTTCGGGATTGATCTCGAGTGGAACAACATTTATCTGAGCGCATTCTTCCAGGGAGTCGGCAAACAGGACTGGTATCCGAGCAACGAGTCAATGTTCTGGGGGCAGTATAACCGTCCGTACAACAATATGCCGACATGGCATGTGGGAAACTATTGGACAGAGGATAACAGGGATGCGTATCTTCCTCGTTATACAGGTTATTACGGACCGTTCTACAACGGTAACTATTTTGCCAATACAAGGTATCTTCAGGATGTTTCCTATATCAGGCTGAAAAATCTGCAGATCGGATATACAATTCCGCAGAAATTGACGAGAAAGGCGAAGATAGATAAAGTGACGGTATTTTTCTCGGGAGAGAATCTCTGGACATGGTCTCCGGTCTACAGATATACCAGGGATATAGATGTTACCGCCAATATCTACGGCACGGATTCCATATCGGCGGCCGATGCGGGCGACGGCTTCGGATATCCTACCATGAAGTCATACAGCATAGGCCTGAACATTACATTCTGAGGCCTTTCCCGAAGACTTGAAAATTATAAACATGACTCTCGATACAATGAAAAAGTTAGCATATATTCTTTCAGGTACGGTATTCTTTCTGGCTGTATCCTGTGACCTTACGGAAAATCCGAAGGATATGGCAAGTACGGATATGGTATTCGGCTCGGAGACGGGTCTGCAGAACTATACATACGGATTCTACAACTGGCTTCCGGGATGGGGAGATGCGTTCCGTATCAATATAACAATGGACAATGCAGCCAAGATACAGACTGATACCTACGAAGTGGGAGCATACACGACCAATTCGGAGACATCCTGGGACTGGAGCAGCATCCGGAATGTAAACTATTTCATCCAGCACAACACAGATGAACGGGTGCCGGAAAATGTCAGGAACAACTATACCGGGATAGCGAGGCTGTTCCGCGCATATTTCTATTTCGACAAGCTGGTCAAATACGGGGAGGTGCCGTGGATTGACAAGGTCCTGGAACCGGAAAGCGAGGAACTCTATAAGGCCCAGGACAGCAGGGATGTGATAATCAGCAATATTATAGCTGATCTGGACTATGCTTACCGGAATATCACGGAGACAGGCATAACTCCCAATTCCAATACCGTAAACAAATGGACCGCCCTGTTCTACAAGTCCCGCTTCTGCCTGTTCGAGGCATCTTTCAGGAAATACCATTCGGATGGAGGCAGCGAATTCGGGGACGAATATCTGAAGGGCTGTACAATCACTGCGGATGAGCTTTTTGCAGAAGCGGCAGAAGCGGCGGAACTGATTATGAACCAGGGACCATATAAACTTCATACCACTTCTGAAGTATATAGAGGGGATGGCAGGGGCGCATACCGTGACCTGTTCATCAGTGACAAAACGGTGACGGAAGAGGTGATGCTGGCCCTTTCCCTCGATCCTGTGCTGCAGATGGGGACGGCCAACTGGTGGTACAATTCCTCGTCCTACGGTGTCCACCTCTGTATGACACGTGCCTTTGCGAAGACTTATCTGAACCTGGACGGCACATTCTACAACGAAAGGAATGAAGACGGGACCTACAAGACATTTGATGAGGAAACGGCAGGCAGGGATTACCGTTTGAACCAGACCATACGGGCTGTGGATTACACAAGTCTTGGCTCTTCCGGTGATTATGTGCTGACGGCCCCGAACATCGTAGGTCTGGCGGAGACAGGATACCAGTTTACCAAATATGTGATGGATGATTCTTCCATGGATAACGGACCTACCAACTATAACGATATCCCGTATGCCCGCTATGCTGAAGTCCTGTTGAATTATGCAGAGGCCAAGGCAGAGCTCGGAACTTTGACTGACGATGACTGGAGCCGGACAATAGGGGCTTTGCGGCGCAGGGCAGGCATTACCGGAGGGGATCTTGACACCAGACCGGTGACAGCCGATCCGTATATGCAGTCGATATATTCCGGCGTGACCGATCCTGTCATTCTGGAAATACGCAGGGAAAGGGAGTGCGAACTTGTGCTGGAGGGCCTGAGACTCAATGACCTGAAGCGTTGGGCCTGCGGTCATCTGTGGCAGGATGCACCGTGGGACGGTATCTATATCCCGGCTATGGACACACCTCTTGATCTGAATGGAGATGGTGTATATGATGTATATTTCACGCAGGATCATGCCTACAATGGACAGTATGCCGGAATTGCAAAAAAATCAAGTTCGAGCAATGTTTTCATTGACGCCGAAAACGATCCGGATGACGGATATATACTTACTTATAATGCCAGCAGGATATGGAATGACAATATGTACATCTATCCGGT
>JADIMI010000024.1 GCA_017694845.1 Candidatus Cryptobacteroides intestinavium | reverse complement strand
CTTGATGTGCCGGGGCCTACTCCGTGCATACGGCCGCTTTCTGCGTGGCTCAGACCGGACCTGAACGAATCATACAGGAGGACCAGCAGGTGGACGCGTAAACTGTTTGTTCTTATCATCGCTTTCTCTCTTGTGTCCAACTTTTTTGGTACACCTCAGTCCTACTTTTTTGAGGGGACCACGAACAACGATTTTTTATAATGTTTTGACCTTCAGGAAGATACGAAAATGTCGCGTTCGCGGTCCGTATGTCATCCTGAACGAATCCTTGTCATCCTGAACGGAGCCGCAGACGGAGTGAAGGATCTGTAACACCGTTACGGGGCTCTGAACCAGATTCTTCGCTGACGCTCAGAATGACAATGAGAGGGCTCAGAATGACAATGAGAGGGCTCAGAATGACAACGAGAGGACTCAGAATGACAACGAGAGGGCGCTCAGAACAGTGTACCAGTGTCCGGAAGGTCATATCGAGACTTCTTTTCTGCAAGTGACATATGGTGTTTCCGATGATCCGTCATTCCTTCTTTATATGCAGAGATGAGCATCACTGTAACAATAGATTAACAGTTTAACAGGCTGTAACATTATTATAAAGGCGCCTTAATATATTCTTCACTGTCCGGTGCTACTTTTGCCGCCGATATGAAAAGTGAGAAGATATTAGCGGCGCTTCTGATGTCATTTTTCTGCTCTGTATGCGAGCTGGGCGCCACCTCCGCCAATGAAGGCGATTCAGTCTTGAAGGCAGCGGTCACCGATGCGGTTTCCGGAGAACCCCTCATCGGTGCGGCAATTCTTATCGAGGGGACCACTACAGGGGTGGTGACAGATCTTGACGGAAGATGCGAACTCCTTCTCGGAGACGGTGACTACAGGCTTGTGGTCTCATACGTCGGATTCTTCAATGTTTCAATGCAGGTGTCGATCTCCGGAAAGTCTGCCGATGTCTCTGTACGGCCGGAGGATGGACAGACTTCCCCGGATGGCGGTTATGTCGCTCTGGCTCCAGGCACGGATGGAGTATATTCCATTGTAATGCAGCCGGACCAGAGAATGATCGAGGATGCGGTAGTCACTGCACGCAAGTCTCTGGAATCTCTCCAGGCCCTCCAGCAGGAAAGGATCAATTCCGCCTTTGCCATAGAGAATATGGGCGCAAAGGAAATGAGCGTGAAAGGAATCTCGAATGCCCAGGAAAGTGTGGCGAAGCTTTCCGGGATTTCCATAGCAAGTGCCGGGCAGCTGATAGTCAGAGGCCTGGGCGACCGTTACAGCACTACGACTCTGAACGGGCTTCCGATTGCATCTCCGAACCCGGACAACAAGCTCATTCCTCTCGATATCTTCCCTGCCTCGACCATCCAGAACATAACCGTGAGCAAGGTGTACGAGGCAAGTTCATTCGCTGACTATTCAGGTGCGCACGTGGACATAAGCACTAAGGAAGGGTCGGAGGATTTCTTTACAGTCGGGTTTTCTTCCGGTGGTTATTTCGGCACTGTCTTCCAGGATTTCGGCAGGATGGACAGCAGGTCGCTCTTCCATACATACAGGCTCGATCCCACCGCTGACAATATAGCATACAGCCGGTTCGGGCAGTATGTCAGGGAGAACAATATCTTCGAGACGTCCTTCAACTCCTATTTCACCAAAGCCATCCCTGACCTGAACGGCAACATCGGCTACGGCCGCAGTTTCGATGTCGGAAGCCAAAAGTTCAATCTTCTCGCTTCTTTCAGCATCAAGTCCGGGGATGAGACCGTGAGGGATGCGTTCTATCGCACATACGAGGCAAGCTCTTCAGGGTCAATGCGTTCCGAATACAGTTACAACAGCTACAAGAGAAAGCTGGATATAGCCGGGCTGCTCAACCTGGAGCAGACTCTGAGAGAGAGCGACAGCATAAGCCTGACCGCATTCTTCGCCCGCAATGCGGAGAATTCCTTTCTCGACAGGACCGGTATGGACTATTTCGAGTCATATGATCTCACAGGCCACAACTTCATTACACATTACTATACTCTGCAGAACTATCAGCTTTCGGGACACCATGAGAATGATGATCACAGATGGCTGTTCGACTGGGGTGCATCCGCAAGCTTTACTTCAAGTGATGAGCCGGACCGCCGTCAGGTGATGTTCCGCAGGAATTCATCCGGAGATCTCAATTTCTTCAAGCTCAACGCCCAGGAGACACAGAGGTATTTCGGCAGTCTGGATGAGAACGAGTTCGTCGTGTCCGAGAAGAATACGCGTATATTCAACGATGACTATACTCTGAAGTTCGGTGTCACTGGTAAGTACAAGACCAGGAATTTCGATGTGACCAGGTTCTACTATGATGTGGATGATATCAATGATGTGATCACGGATACGTGGGATGTGGACCGTTACCTCGGGTTCGATGCCATCGGCAGCGGCCTTGTCACAGTGGACAGGAACAAGCAGAAAAGGAATCATTACGAGGCGTACAATGCTATAGCGGCGGCATACATAGAGGCTGATATGCAGCTCTCCGGGCGCTGGTTCCTCAATGCCGGTCTGCGTTTCGAGGCAAGCCGCCAGAGTGTCGCATACACGACGGACTACAGTACGGATGAGGTGCGCAACATAGATGCGTTCGACCTTTTCCCTGCCATCAATCTCAAATATTCGCTCAGCAGCGAGCATTCGTTCAGAATGTCCCTGTCCAGAACCATTACACGGCCTTCATTCGTGGAGATGGCGCCTTTCCTCTACGAAGAGACATTCGGAGGGGCGCAGATAAGGGGTAACGAGGAACTCCAGAACGGCTACAACTACAATTTTGACCTAAAGTACGAATATTTCAGGGAGAATTCTATGGATATGGTCGGGGTCACTGCCTACTATAAATATCTCGACAATCCAATAGAACGTATCCAGAGGCTTGCCGGAGGGGCGGTAGAGCACTCGTTCAACAATGCCGACAGCGGTATAGCGGCCGGAATCGAGGTCGAGGTCCGCAAGCAGATTGTCAAGGATCTGACGGTCAGTGCCAACGGTTCATTCATGTACACCAATGTCAAACTGCCGGCAGGATCTTACACCAATATGCAGCGGCCGCTCCAGGGAGCATCTCCGTACATTGTGAATGCTGACATAACCTACAACCCGAAATTCGATGAGAACAGGGAGCTAAGCCTTGCGCTTCTCTATAATATCCAGGGTCCGCGTATCCATGCGGTCGGCATAATGGGGCTGGGAGATGTGAAGCAGATGACATTCCATACCCTTGACTTCAATGCCTCGTACAGGTTCCACAGGCAGTGGTCCGTAAGTCTCGGGTTCAAGAACATACTCGACCAGACAGCCCGCTACCGGCAGGATATACCCAATGCCGGCAGGACGGTGGATGTGGAGGCCTGGCACGTGGGACCCGGGTTCGAGGTCGGCATAAGCTATACTTTGTAAATGCATAAACCTTTAATAAACAATATTATGAAAAGATTCAATTATTTTTCATCAATTCTGATGATGGTATCTTTCTCAATGGCTTTCACAGCCTGCAACAAGAACGGCACTACACCGGACGGGCCGGGAGCCGAGGATCTTTCAGGAATAGTCACAGAGGATCTTGTCCTCGAGGCAAACCAGACCTATTATCTTTCCGGAAGTCTCCAGGTGAAGGCTCCTGCAACCCTGACTATCAGGGAAGGCGCCCGTCTCGTGGCAAGGAATAACGGAGAGGTCATCTATATCCTTATCGAACAGGGAGCGAAGATTGATGCGCAGGGAACAGCGCAGAATCCTGTCGTAATGACAGCGGAGAAAGAGTCTGAAGGTGCATGGGGCGGTCTTCATATCTGCGGCAAGGCGCATACCAACCTCGGTGCCGAGGGCGGAATGTCCGAGATCGGGAATGCTCCATACGGTGGAAACGATGATGATGACAATTCTGGCATCCTCAGGTATGTAAGGCTCGAGTATACAGGTTACGCATTCGACTCCGAGCACGAGTCAAACGGTATCTCTCTTTATGGAGTAGGTTCGGGTACGACAATCTCATATGTCCAGACCTATGTCGGCTCTGATGACGGTATCGAGTTTTTCGGAGGGTCGGTTAACGTCGACCACTGCGTTGTAGTGAACTGCACCGATGACTCATTCGACTGGACTGAAGGCTGGAACGGCACTGCACATCACCTTGTGGCTTACCAGAGCGATCCTACCTGCGACTGCCTTATGGAGTGCGACAACAACGGTGACAACGAGACAGCCGAGCCGTTCTCGCATCCGGATCTCAGCTATGTTACCCTTATCGGCAACGGCAGCGAGGAGAATTCCCGCGGTATCAGACTCCGCGCAGGTACGGAGGTGTCTCTCGACAATGCAGTCATCACCGGCAAGCCGCACACGATCAATGTCGAGACAGCCCACACCCAGTCATCCCTCGCTGACGGTACTTCTGTCCTGACCAACATCACTATGACCGGTGACTTCAGAAACGAGAACGAGTCCGCATCATACGACAGTGATGACTTCCTTGCAGCGACCGGCAACAGCATCGTTGAATCAGTCGAGGTTTCAGACAGGTTCTATACTCCTGGCAAGGGAGCGTTCGAGACTTCATCCAACTGGACTTCCGGCTGGACAAGATAATTGCATATCAGTATCAAGTACAGTCCTGCTGCCGGGCATTCTGGGCATAGCTCCAGACTGTCCGGCAGTTTCATTTGGCCCTTGTGGCTGTCAAGGCCGGAGCCGTATCCTTGTCACCATAGACGAAGCCGTTACCTTGTCATCTTGAACGAGCCGTTACCTTGTCATCTTGAACGAACCGTTCTTTTGTCATCCTGACCGAAGTTCCTTTTGTCATCCTGAACGGAGCCGCCAGGCGGAGTGAAGGATCTGAAAACAGAGCATTGTCATCAATAGCGTCAGCGAAGGATCAGAGGCGCCCCAACGATTCTCGACCTCGGGTTCCCGCACCAGATTCTTCACTTCGTTCCCTTAGTGACAGTGCTTCGTTCAGAACGACAGTGTCGGTAATGGTTATGCAGCAGAGCACAGCGACATAGGCACTTGTTTCTGCTTATGTACTTTCAATATATGCTTGTATGGTAGCATCCGTACACAGTACGCTCTACGGACCGCGAACAAGCGAATTTTGTATCTTGCAGTAAATCAAAACGTTATAAAATTGCCTTGTTCGTGATCCCCCTAAAAATGATGGGACCACGAACATCGTCTTTTCGTAATACCTTGTCATTCAGAAAGATACGAAAATATCGTGTTCGCGGTCCGTCACACATCGGGCTGCCGCCGGGGAATCCAAAGGAGATATGCACCCCGATGATGCCACTGAAGGCGTATACCAAGGGTCGGCCGCGCATATCTCGACATTTGCATAGAGATATGCACCCCGATGATGCCACTGGGAGCGTATATCACGGATCGCCGGCGCATATCTCCCGTCCCCGCTCGGTCTCTGCCAGAGCAGACGCTGTCTCCGCCTGCATAGGCAAAAGGGGAAAGTCGAGGAACAGATATCCTTATGGAGAATTGTTGTTTTATGCGCAGAGACGTCGATAAAACCGCGTCTCTGCGCACGGTCCCTTCAATATATGCTCTGTATGGCATCATCAGTGCGCAGAGGCGTCAGTCCGGCAACGTCTCTGCGCACAGGGTCCATATCAGGGGCTGCAGTTTCGGACGGCCTTCCCCTCCAGATCCTTCGCTGACGCTCAGGATGACAGGGAAGACGTCCTGTACCAGATCCTTCGCTGACGCTCAGGATGACAGGAAGCCGAAACTCAGAATGACAGGAAGCCGAAACTCAGGATGACAGTGTGACAGTGTACTGGCACTCTTAGACAGGGAAAGATATGCGCAGCTGATGTCGTAAAATTGAAAATAAAGAATTACCTTTGCGGCCTTTTTGAAACAGTCTTGCGGCCCGGATGGGCCGACAACCTAAAAGAACTTTACGTATGGAATTCAGTATCAGAGGGGTATTCAGACCGAAATTTTTCAGTCTGTTCAAGAAAGGGCATTACAGCACTAAGACATTCGTATCAGACCTGGCTGCAGGTATCATAGTCGGCATTATCGCTCTGCCGCTTGCCATAGCGTTCGGTATAGCGAGCGGGGTCACTCCGCAGCAGGGGCTCATTACGGCTGTCATTGCCGGATTTCTGGTGTCGGTGTTCGGCGGGTCGAGATTCCTGATCGGGGGGCCGACCGGAGCGTTCATCGTGATTGTGGCCGGTGTTGTCGCGGAATACGGGATGCAGGGTCTGATAATCGCCACGATCATGGCGGGTGTGATGCTTGTGGTGATGGGGCTGTGCCGTATGGGAGCCATCTTCAAGTTCATTCCGTATCCTATTGTCGTAGGATTCACCAGCGGTATCGCGCTGACGATCTTCTCGACGCAGATCAAGGATTTTCTCGGAATGGAGATAGATGTGCCTTCAGGATTCATTCCACAGTGGGTATGCTATTTCAGTAATATCGGGGCGATAGACCCGGCCGAGGCCATTATGTCCGTATGCTGCGTCCTCATCATAGTCGTATGGGGCAAGATCAACAGACGTATTCCCGGATCGCTTATAGCAATACTGCTCGCGACTGCAGCGGCGACCCTTCTCAACAGGTTTGCAGGGATGGATCTTGCCACCATAGGGTCGAAATTCCCGGAACTGGCTTCAGGCCTTCCTATGCCGAAGCCGGCAGCTCCGCATTTCGACTACGAGACAGTCATGGGGCTGGTGTCTCCTGCCTTCACCATAGCCGTGCTGTGCGCCGTGGAGTCCCTTCTGGCCGCGATGGTGGCAGATGGTGTGACAGGAAAGAAACACGATTCCAATACCGAGCTTATAGGGCAGGGGATAGCGAATATTGTCACCCCTATGTTCGGAGGAATACCGGCTACCGGCGCACTTGCAAGGACAATGGCAAGTATCAACAATGGAGGGAAGTCCCCGGTCACGGGTATCGTCCACGCTGTCGTGCTGCTGCTCATTTATCTTTTTCTGATGCCATATGCCACATATATCCCGCTGTCGTGTCTGGCTGCCATACTTGTCATTGTCGCTTACAATATGAGCGAGTGGAGGACTTTCCGGTATCTGCTGAAAGCCGACAGGGCTGATGTCGCAGTCCTTCTTATAACATTCTTCCTGACAGTCGTGGTGGATCTGACTGTAGCGATCGAGGTGGGAGTGCTGCTCGCGGTCGTGCTGTTCGTGAAACGGGTGATGGAGACATCGTCCATACGGGTCCTGGATGATGACCACATCGCGGCCACGGAGGATGATGAAGTGGCCCAGCTTGATGACACGGAACATCTGGATATTCCGGCAGGGGTCGAGGTGTATGAGATAAACGGGCCGTTTTTCTTCGGCCTTGCCAGCAGGCTCGAGGAGCTGGAGGAAGGGCACAGAATGAACAACGTCAAGGTGAGGATAATCAGGATGAGGAAGGTGTCATTCATGGACTCTACAGGTATAAGGAACCTGAGAAACTTTTTCCAGCGGACAGAGAAGAGGGGAATAAGGGTGATATTGTCAGGAGTGAATCCCCAGGTCCTCTCCACATTGCAGAAATTCGGCCTCGACAAGGAGATAGGGGCGGAGTATATTTTCCCGCACATCATACCTGCCCTCGCCAAGGCGAACGAATATCTGAAGCAGCAGCGGAGTCTACAGCGTGGAATATAGCCGGAGAAGCGTGTCGGCCGGTCCGGATGCCAGCAGCCTGACGTACCCTTCGGCCCTCTTTCCGGTGCCGTCTGTTCCCGAAACGGGGATGTACAGTCCATCTTCCTTCATTACGTCAAGCAGATGACGGGCGACGGCAGGGGCCGGGTCCAGGATCCGGATCTCTCTGTCCGGTGCGATACCGGATGCCACCTTGCGGATTGTATCTGAAAGGAACGGATAATGGGTGCAGCCGAGCACGATTATGTCCGCCCCGGCATCAAGCAGCGGCCGGACGCTCAAAGACACTACTGATTCCGCCCTGCTTCCGTCAGTGTCACCGCTTTCGACAAGTTCCACGAAACCTTCACCGATATGTTCCACTACAGTGACACCGGCCGTGTAGTGGTCCCGGGTGCTGATATATTTCTCTCCGTGGAGCGTACCTGCCGTGGCAAGAACCCCGACAACCCCGCTCCGTGTCAGCTTGGCCGCCGCCTTTACGGCAGGTTCCATTCCGATGAACATTATATGGTCCTGCCTGCCTCCCGAGAGCCGGAGCATCCTTTCCCTGACATCGGCTGATCTCTTGTCTGAATATTCCGCCCTCAAGGTATTGATGGCGGCTGCGGTAGCAGTGTTGCAGGCCACGACAATGATCTGCGCCCCTTCCCGTATCAGCAGTTCCGTGATCTCCCTGGCCCGGCCGATGACGAATTCCGCCGGTCTGTCCCCGTACGGACAGTTGGCATTGTCTGCATAGTAGATATAGTCCTCCCCGGGGAGAAGCCTGCGAATCTCCCTGAAGACGGACAGCCCGCCGACACCTGAATCGAATATCCCTATCATCCTTTCACTGATTTTTCTCATCCTCCTTGCAGAGGGTCATTTTCAGGTAGACAATGTAATAGTGAGGAATATATCCGAGTATTTCCGCCTGCATTTCCGGATCTATCTTCTCTTCCCCGCAGAATCGGACGAGGTTATGCTCCTGGTCATACCAGCCTGAACCGTACAGGACCAATGGTATCGAAACGGTTGTGAAGTCATATTGTATCCCGTTGAAACTGAATGGTCTGGAATGATAGAAGTAAGTGCTGTCAGGACCTGTAGGATAACGTTTGACGGGAAAGGAGCATCTGCCGGCTCCGGCTATGTCGGCAATGATGAATGCGCTGCTGTCATCCTGTCCGCACGTATGTATTGTGATATCGGTTATCCTGTTCCATTCGTAACTGTCTTCAGGTATGTCATACCTTTCCCGGATGTAGTCCTGTTCGGTCTCATCGAATCCTTTCAGGGACTCTATGTTCGTCCCCAAAGAGAATTCGTGTGATCCGGATGTCTTTTCCCCGTCAGCGAATTCATCGACATAGACAGATACATTGTATCTTGCGGAAAGGAAGTCCTTCAGGTCAAATCTGTACATTGTTATGCCCAGGGATTCCAGAGCGACGTATATGTCGGACAGTTCAGGTTCGGTCTGCCTGACCTTAAGACTGTCGGCGGCGTATGATACTGAAGATATGATAAGGGCAAGTGCAGTCATCAGGGATTTCATTGTATCCTATATTTGAAATTAAATCCAAATTTACGGAAATTATTGCTAATTTTGCAAGATTGTGCCACCGGCCTTCCGATGCTATGGCAGATCCATAGGAGCGTCCGGAAGCCGTACGGAATGAAAACTGAGGATATTTATGATAACTGTAGAGCAGATACGTGCCCTGAAACAGAGGGTGGAGACATTGGACAGATGCCTTGACATTGACGCGAAACGGGCGGAGGTGAAGGAAAAGACGGATATGACGCTTGCTCCTGATTTCTGGGATGACCCGAAGGCTGCGGAGAAGTTCCTGAAGGAGCTGGCCGGGGTGAAGTTCTGGGTGACCGGATATGACAAGGTGGCATCGGGTGTGGCTGATCTGGAGGTCCTGTATGATTTTGCGAAGGAAAGTATGGAGGGCGCGGACGAAGGTGTGGAGACGGATGAGGCTGCGGAGCTCGACAGGTCGTATCAGGCGGTCGGGAAGGAGATCGAGGATCTGGAGCTGAGGAATATGCTCGGGGAGGAAGGAGACAGCCTGGGAGCCATCCTCACCATCAATTCAGGTGCAGGAGGGACGGAGGCCAACGACTGGTCCGCGATGCTGATGCGTATGTATATGCGCTGGGGGGAGCGTAACGGCTACAAGGTGACAGTCACCGATGAACTCGAAGGGGAGGATGCCGGGATCAAGTCGGTCACAATGCAGTTCGAAGGGGACTATGCCTTCGGTTATCTGAAGGCCGAGAGCGGGGTGCACCGTCTGGTGCGTATCTCTCCGTTCAATGCCCAGGGCAAGAGACAGACTACATTCTCGTCGGTGTTCGTGTACCCTCTTGTCGATGACACGATCGAGATAGAGATCAATCCTGCCGATCTGGAGTGGGACACATACCGGTCCAGCGGCGCAGGCGGACAGAACGTGAACAAGGTCGAGACCGGAGTGAGGGTGAAGCATATCCCGACCGGGATAGTGGTGGAGAATACCGAGACGCGTTCGCAGCTGGACAACAGGCAGAACGCCCTCCGTATCCTGAAATCGCGTCTGTATGACATGGAACTGAAGAAACGTCAGGAGAAGCAGGCGGAGCTCGAGGGCCAGAAGAAGAAGATCGAGTGGGGGTCGCAGATCCGCAGCTATGTGCTTCACCCTTACAAGATGGTGAAGGACCTGCGCACCGGATATGAGACTTCGGACACCCAGGCTGTCCTTGATGGCGACCTGAATGAATTCATGAAGGTCTATCTGATGTCAAATAACAATAAATGATCTGAATATGGTAAATTTCAAGTACGCGCCGATGTTTCAGCTTGGAGAAGACAAGACTGAATACTATCTCCTGACAAAGGACTATGTCTCAGTAGGGGAATTTGAAGGCATTCCTGTCCTCAAAGTGGAGAAGGAAGGCCTGACGGCAATGGCCAATGCCGCTTTCCGCGATGTGTCCTTTATGCTTCGCCCTGCCCACAACGAGCAGGTGGCAAAGATCCTTTCGGATCCGGAGGCCAGTGCGAATGACAGATATGTGGCCTTGACATTCCTCCGCAATGCGGAGGTCGCCTGCAAGGGAAGGCTTCCTTTCTGCCAGGACACCGGTACCGCTATCATCCACGGAGAGAAGGGACAGCAGGTGTGGACTGGATACTGCGATGAAGAGGCTCTTTCGGAAGGAGTGTTCAAGACATATACCGAAGAGAATCTCCGCTATTCCCAGAATGCGCCTCTGACTATGTACGATGAGGTCAACACCAAGTGCAATCTCCCTGCGCAGATCGATATCGAGGCCACAGAGGGTATGGAATACCGTTTCTTGTGCGTCGCCAAGGGAGGCGGGTCGGCAAACAAGACCTATCTGTACCAGGAGACCAAGGCTATCCTCAATCCTGACACCCTTGTGCCTTTCCTTGTCGAGAAGATGAAGACTCTCGGCACCGCCGCCTGCCCTCCATATCATATCGCGTTCGTGATCGGAGGCACTTCCGCAGAGAAGAACCTTCTGACTGTCAAGCTGGCATCTACACATTACTATGACTCCCTGCCGACAACAGGCGACGAGACCGGAAGGGCGTTCAGGGATGTCGAGCTTGAGAAGCAGGTCCTTGATGCCGCCCACAAGATCGGGCTCGGGGCGCAGTTCGGCGGCAAATACTATGCGCATGACGTACGTATCATCCGTCTCCCTCGTCACGGGGCGAGCTGCCCGGTGGGGCTCGGGGTCAGCTGTTCCGCAGACCGCAATATCAAGTGCAAGATCAACAGGGACGGTATCTGGATAGAGAAAATGGATGACAATCCGGGACGCCTTATTCCGGAGGAGCTCAGGAATGCAGGGGAAGGGGATGCCGTCAGGATCGATCTTGACAGGCCTATGGCAGAGATCCTCAAGGAGCTGACGAAATATCCTGTGTCCACCCGCCTGAGCCTGAACGGTACCATTATAGTAGCAAGGGACATAGCCCACGCCAAGATCAAGGAACGTCTGGAGAGGGGAGAGGAGATGCCTCAGTATCTCAAGGATCATCCTGTATATTACGCCGGTCCGGCCAAGACTCCTGCCGGGATGGCCTGCGGCTCGATGGGACCGACTACGGCCGGCCGTATGGATCCTTATGTGGACCTGTTCCAGAGTCACGGCGGAAGTATGGTGATGCTTGCCAAGGGCAACAGGAGCCAGCAGGTGACGGATGCCTGCAGGAAGCACGGAGGGTTCTATCTCGGCTCGATCGGAGGCCCTGCCGCGATCCTTGCCCAGAACAATATCAAGAGCATTGAATGCGTGGAATATCCTGAGCTCGGTATGGAGGCGATCTGGAAGATCCGTGTAGAGGATTTCCCTGCTTTCATTCTCGTGGATGACAAGGGCAACGATTTCTTCAAGACAGTGCTGAAATAATTTGCCGTTTCGGGGAAAAATGCTATCTTTGCAGTCCGCAAAATGTATAGAAGGCTGTCAAGCTATTGGTTAAGAGCCGTTTAGCGGCCGCTTGCAGTCAGAACTCAAAAAAGTTTAAGTTAAATTATGTACGCAATTGTTGACATTGCAGGCCAGCAGTTCAAGGTTGAAGCAGGAAAGGAAATCTTCGTCAACCGTCTCAAGGCAGCCAAGGATGCCGAGGTGTCGTTTGACAAAGTGCTTCTGATCGATGAAGATGGCAATGTGAAGATCGGTGCTCCATACGTAGAGGGCGCTGTAGTAAAGGCAACGGTCATTGATGACACATGCAGGGCGGACAAGGTTCTTGTCTTCAAGAAGAAGCGCCGCAAGGGCTACCAGAAGCTCACTGGTCATCGTCAGGACCTAACAAAAATCAGGATTAACGAGATCGCTTAATTCAGGAGGATTAGATTATGGCACATAAAAAAGGTGTAGGTAGTTCCAAGAACGGACGTGAGTCAGAGAGCAAACGACTTGGCGTCAAGAAATTCGGCGATCAGGTTGTCAAGGCAGGCAACATTCTGGTCCGCCAGAGGGGCACTGTCAAATATCCGGGCGCTAACGTCGGGATGGGCAGGGATCACACTCTGTATGCCCTTGTCGCTGGAAAGGTGAAATTCCACAAGAAGTTCGGGACAAAGGTATATGTCTCGGTAGTTCCTTTTGAGAACTGACTCGGAGGGATTTATGGACAATAGATGAGAGGGCTGTTACTCCGGGTGAGGAAATGGCCCTCTCGTTTTGTTTTAGTGAAACAGACCGGCCAGGCCGGGACAACAATTTAAATATCTTATAATTATGTTGACCCTTAAACTGCTCCGTGACGATCCGGAGTACGTCATCAGAAAGCTCGCGGTCAAGCATTTTGATGCCCGCGAGATTGTGACAAGGATAAACGAGCTGGACAGCAACAGAAGGGCTCTGCAGTCAGAGCTTGATGCCTGCCTTGCGCAGCAGAACAGGATAGCTTCGCAGATAGGTGCCCTGATGAAGCAGGGAAAGAAAGATGAAGCCGAGGCTGTCAAGAAAGAGGTGGCCTCTCTCAAGGAGCTGTCCAGGACCCTGGAGGAGAAGTCCCAGGCAAATAATTCGGAACTCAATTCGCTGATTGTGCTGCTCCCGAACATTCCGTGCGACCTTGTCCCGGAAGGAAAGAATTCGGATGACAATGTAGTCGTGAAAATGGGCAACGAGATTCCTGATCTCGGACAGAATGCCCTTCCGCACTGGGAGCTTGCCAGGAACCTTGATATAATAGACTTCGATCTCGGAGTCAAGCTGACAGGTGCAGGCTTCCCTGTATACAAGGGCAAGGGAGCCCGTCTCCAGAGGGCTCTGATCAATTTCTTTCTCGATGTCAATACAAAGGCAGGGTATCTTGAGGTGGAGCCCCCGATAATGGTCAACGAGGCATCAGGGTTCGGTACAGGCCAGCTCCCCGACAAGGAGGGACAGATGTACCACGCTACTCTTGACAACTATTATCTGGTGCCTACCGCTGAGGTGCCTGTGACAAACATCTACAGGGATGTGATCCTCGGGCAGAATGATTTCCCGGTGAAGATGACTGCATATACTCCTTGTTTCCGCCGTGAGGCCGGTTCATACGGCAAGGATGTACGCGGGCTGAACCGTCTTCATCAGTTTGACAAGGTCGAGATCGTCCGCATCGAGAAGCCGGAGAATTCCTATGCCGCCCTGGATGAAATGATTGCGCACGTCGAGGGGATAGTGAAGAGTCTCGGACTTCCATACAGGATTCTCCGCCTGTGCGGCGGTGACCTGAGCTTCACATCTGCCATTACATACGATTTCGAAGTATATTCTGCAGCACAGGGACGCTGGCTGGAGATCAGTTCCGTTTCCAATTTCGAGTCTTATCAGGCAAACAGGCTTAAGCTCAGGTACAAGGATGCCGATGGCAAGATGCAGCTGGCGCATACCCTGAACGGAAGTTCCCTCGCTCTGCCGCGTGTCGTCGCGGCTCTGCTGGAGGACAACCAGAAGGATGGGCACATCGTCATTCCTGAGGTGCTGCGTCCGTATACCGGGTTTGACTTGATTTAGCAAGATCCGGCACTCCGCTTCCGGCTTTGTTCAGAATGGCTGAAGAAAGGACAATAATAGGGATTGACCCCGGGACCAATATACTCGGTTTCGGGGTTGTCCGTGTCGATGCGCACGGCCCTCATTATGTGGATATGGGCGTGTTCGACCTGAGGAAGATCCGTGATCCTTTCGAGAAGCTCGCCAACATATTCGCCGGAATAGAGGAGCTGCTCGGGACTTATTCTCCCGATGAGATGGCCGTGGAGTCTCCGTTCTACGGAAAGAATGCACAGGTGATACTGAAACTCGGCCGTGCACAGGGCGCGGCTATCACCGCTGCGACTATGAGAGGTATTCCGGTAGCTGAATACGCCCCGCGTCAGGCCAAGATCGCAATATGCGGGAACGGAGCGGCTTCCAAGAGCCAGGTGAGTGTGATGATACAGAAGACGCTCAAGGTTGAGCTCGATTCCAAATATCTGGATGCCACCGATGCTCTCGCCCTTGCCCTGTGCCATTATTATGAGACCTCCAATCCTCTTGCCAGAGTGGGCGGGAAGGGCGGTGACTGGAAAAGGTTCATCGAGGCGAATCCGGACAGGATCAAGTGACCGCGGTGGACTTTTCATCCCGGTATCTGACTTTCAAAAAAAACTTGCCGCGAATTAAACTGTTCTGCATGGTATTTGTCTAACTCAACGTGCCTGTTCTGCTTCACGGCAGACGGGGTTTTGTGTAGTATCCTAAACTTGGATCTTAGTTATGGGGAAAAGAACAGTAGTGTCAGTCCTTGTCGCGCTTATGACAGTAGGCGCTCTTTTGTGTTCCGGTGATGTTTTTGCACAGAGCGGAGTCTCTGTCAAGATGGTGCTTTCGGATGCGTCGACCGGGGAGCCGGTGGGTTTCGCTACGGTGTCATTGACTGATACGACGACGGCCAAGACGTATAAGTTCGCATTGAGCGCGGATGATGGCAAGGTCTCTATTCTCGGAGTGAGGAACGGTGTCTTCCTTCTGAAAGCGGAGATGATGGGATACAGGACCTATGCCAATGTACTGAAGATCGAGGGCAGGCCTGTCGATCTCGGAACGGTGAAGATGGAGCAGGATGTCGAGCTGCTGGATGCAGCGAGTGTCACTGCTGTCGGGAACCAGATGATAGTCAAGAAGGATACCGTGGAATATACGGCGGCTCTTTTCAAGACTTCCGACAACGATATGCTGGAGGAGCTGCTGAAAAAGCTTCCGGGGGTGGAAGTGGATTCGGATGGAACCATAACGGCCAACGGCGAGACGATCTCCAAGGTGATGATCGATGGGAAGGAGTTCTTCCTCGATGACCCTCAGCTTGCGACCAAGAATATCCCGGCGAAGATCATAGAGAAGGTCAAGGTCGTGGAGAAGAAGTCCGACCAGGCACAGTTCACCGGTATCGATGATGGGGAAGAGGAGACGGTGATAGACCTTTCGATAAAGCCCGGAATGATGGATGGGTGGTTCGGAAACGCTATGGCCGGAGGAGGCCATGATATGCCGGACAAGGGGTTCTATAATTCCGGAAGTCCCTGGTATAAGGAAGGATGGCGCTACCAGGGCGCGATGATGGCGGGCCGGTTCTCCAAGAACAGCCAGCTGAGTGTCATCCTCAATTACAATAATACCAACAACAGGGGCTTCAATGATGTCGCAGGTGGTATGATGCAGACGATGAGAGGTTCCAGAGGGTTCGGAAGAGGCACCGGAGGCTGGGGCAGGAACGGTATCACCACTTCGTGGATGGCGGGAGCCAACGGGGCGTTCGATCTGCTCGATGGCGATATGGATCTGAATGCGAACTATCTTTACAGCGGATCCAGCAGGTACGTAGAGGAAGAAAGCTCCAGAATAACCTATATGGACGACGGCAGCAGCCTGATATATGACAATGACGGCTACAATATCTCCAATTCGCAGGGACACCGTTTCGGAGTGCGGCTCGAGCACAATTTCACGGAGAATACCTCTATCATTTTCGAACCGCAGTTCAATTTCGGGTACGGAGACTATACTGAATATTCCGACTTCTCGACTTATACCGATCCGGGGAACGGGGGAGACCGGTCGCTGACCAACAGAGGTTTCAACGAGAACATAGGATCCAATACCAACTGGAATGCAACCGGATTCTTCCTGTTCCGCCAGCGACTCGGCAAGCCCGGCAGGACAGTCTCTGCAAATGTCTTCTACAGTTTCAGCAATAACAATCTGGATGGCTTCAACCAGTCATATACAGACAACGACAGTTCCCAGACCGGTGATGAAGAGATCGTGAACCAGAGGATCGACCAGAATTCCAGATCATCCTCCGTCAATGTCAGGGCTGTATATACCGAACCTCTCGGCAATGATTTCTATCTCGAGGCCAACTACTCCTACAGCTGGAGCAGGAGTTCTTCCTTCAAGAACACATACGATTCCAATCCTCTCAATTATGCGTCCGGGGCGGATTCGGGACATCTGATCTACGACCCGAATGGTGAAGAGTTCAATACGAACTATTCCAATTCTATCATAAACAATAACCAGAACCACTCCGTCGGGGCGAATTTCATGTACCAGAAGGATAAGATCAGGGCTCAGGTGGGCGCGGCGTTCAGACCGACGATAACCGACAACGAGACCAACGGCGAGAAATACGAGAGCACGGTCTACAACTGGTCTCCGCAGGTGATGTTCTCGTATGACTTCGATGACAACACCAATGTCAGGATGTTCTATTTCGGGCGTTCTTCCCAGCCATCCACTTCCCAGCTGATGCCAGTGGCCGACAATTCCGACCCTCTGAACGTCTCCTTCGGTAATCCGTACCTCGAGCCGTATTTCAATCACAATATGCGCGGAATGTTCCGTTTCACCGACAAGGATACCTTCCTCACTATCAATACGAGGGTCGGCGGAGGCTTTGTCCAGAACGGCATAACCAACGCCCTCTGGTACGATGACAACGGGGTCCAGTATTCTATGCCGATGAACGGCCCTGTTTCGGGGAATGCCGATATGAGGTTCTCTCTCAACACCCCTATAGCGAAGTCTCAGTTCTCGATATTCACAATGACCAATTTCCGTTATTCAAGGTCCACATCGTATGTGGGCAGGACGGATTCGGGTCAGAGTGACGCCTTTACCCGTCGTTATTATAATAAGGATAACGGCACTATGGACTACGAGGCTTTCCACAGGGATTTCTTCGCCCATTCGGAGTCCGGTTCCCTCGGATTCAACCTTCTCGACTATTTCCAGGAGTCCAGGACGCAGACACTGTCATTCACCCAGAGGCTCCGTTTCACATACAGGAACGATATAGTGGAGATAGATCTCGGAGGGCGTACGAGAATGTCGAAATCATGGTACACGGTCGCTGAGTATAACCAGAGCGCTACCTGGAACAACCAGGTGGACCTGTCAATGAACTGGACCATACCGGGAGGAGTGAACCTGATAGCGGATGCCGACTATAACTGGTACAACGGTTACACCACCCCTCAGGAGGATGAGTTCGTGATAAACGCGGAAGTGTCGAAACTCCTGTTCAAGAACAAATTCACCCTGGCTCTGAAGGCGTATGACATACTGAACCAGTCGAAGAACCTCAATGTGTCCGATGCCTCGAACTACCATCAGGAGACGAGGAACAACACTCTCGGCCGTTATATAATCCTGTCCCTGACATACAGGTTCGGCAACTTCAACGCCAACGGCCAGCAGAGAGGCCCCGGCGGTCCGGGCGGTCCGGGACGCGGCCCTATGGGCCCTCCTCCACGCAGGTAGATCGTATTAAACCGTTCCTTCACTCCGCCTCCGGCTCCGTTGGTGACAGGAATCGGCTGCGTCTATGGTGACAAGGAATGTCATTCTGAGCATCCTTTCACTGTCATTCTGAGCATCCTTTCACTGTCATTCTGAGCGAAGCGAAGAATCTGGTGAAGAAGGACAGGACAACGGACCGCGAATATGGTTATTTTGCATTGCATTGTGTCTCAGTGAATTACAAAAAGTTGGTGTTCTCGGTCCGTATAGCGTCTCTGCGCACGGGGCATCAATCCGTCCGTGACAACAAAGTCAAGAACACATACTTTCCCCGGCGATCCATTATTCCTCAGGAATCTATCCGTATGTGTGAGAGTTTGCGTATATTTGTTGTAGTCTTGGATAACTTATTTGACTGTCAACTTCTTATAAGAAACTCGCACGAGAACAGGCAACGGATAAGAAAATGCGGAACTGTTTAGAAGTGCCATATTTCTCATGCTTTCAAATAACGCTTTATCCTGCAGCAAAGATAGCATTTAATTTTGAATAGGCTCGTGATTCCAAAAGTAAAATGGTAAGTTATAATGGCACTGCTCTTCATTCTGAGTCTTTAAAGTAAAGAGTACTGCAGACACCGACAAAACGAGAGGGGAACAAAGAGTGATTTCCAATGCAAATAAAAAGTCATTGATAATCAAAGGGATTATACCATGAAAGGATTTCCGGTGCAAATAAAAGCCCTATGCATAAAACGGTATATACGCGGAGTATCTCCGCGATCCTGAGTTTTCATCTGCTAATTTAATCAGACCTGCAGCAATCGTATCATTAATAATCCTTGATGCTACAGCTGCATTATTTCTTCCGATGGACAGTCGTTCTCTGAGTGATTGGTTTGTCATTTTTACTCCATTCTCGAAAAGGAGACAGGCATGTTGGTAGCAGACTTGAATTTTTTCTGTTTTGGACATATCAAGGTAGTTGCGTTCCTCATATATAGTAACGCGAGTGAAATATTCGCCTTTTTCAATCTTATTGCAGGCAGTCTCATTTCTTCTACACCAGCGACAGCTCTGTCCATACCGCTGCCTCGTTTTTCACACAGGTTGAACAGGAACATTGACTGGGCTACCTTCTCATTACGGGATTTAGGGGGCATATCAATGAAGCGATTGGTGTCTATGAGTGGTACTCCAGGATTGGTAATTACCAGTCTGTTTCCGAAAATCTCCACGGACAGTATCATTCCCTGCATGTCGAAGTCTTGGTGAATCAAGGCATTGGCTAACAATTCACGGATGGAGACTTCTGGATAAGGATATTTGTTTTCCCGGAACGGAGTACGGATCAGTTCAGTTTTTTCCAATAGACTCATGATATGGGCTACAATCTTATCCAGTGATATGGCATATCCTTCATGGAAAAATGTTTCGGATGAAAGATGAAGATTGTTGTTGCCTTTGTATTGCCGAACAACTACATTTTTGAAGGCAAGGGACGGGAAATCTTTGAGGTCTCTTGCCATAAGTACAGCTCCAAGGTTGGTAACGACCCACGCTCCGTCTTCTTTTCGGCAGAATCCATATGTTTCCATTCCCTCAATGATATGTCAATGCCGGAGGGAACAGACTTGTGAATCAGCTTGTAGAATTGGGCAAAGTCCAGTAATGTAATAACTTTTTCAGCGGTAAGTCCTGGCAGGGCGATTCTATCCTCGAATGTTTGTCCCTCCGCAGTGGCAAGCATTGCATGGACTTGTGCCTTTGACATCTTGTGTGTCTGACCGGCAGATCGATAGTAGCTGTCATATATCGTCATGCCTCGAAGATAGACAGGTTTGTCTTTTTGCTCTGGAACATGGACAAGCAAGATGCCGGAGCCGTCCATTTCTACCGATGTATGCTCTATGCGGATGGGGATATTAAGATTGTTCCGGGCAATGTTTCCTATCTTCTTGACAATCTCCTCGGCCTGCTCACGGGATGGTGTGAAAAGAGAAGCATCATTGTTTATGCCGAATGCGAATGAGCCGCCTCCTGTCTGGTTGGCAAATGCAGAGATGTGCTGGGCAAGGCGTTCGGACTTTTCTGACAGTCCGCTTTTCCAGTCAAGTTCGTTAAGTTCTGTCTTGACAGGATACAGGCTCCAGTGGAGATATTTGACGGCTTCTTCTTTCCAATCCATGGCGGTTTTACAATATGTTTCTGCAAAAATAATGATTTGATTTAATATAGGGACTGTCGTAAAAAGAATAAAACTTTATAACGAATTGATTGCCAATGTAATATAAAATTTGTATCTTAGCTAAAGATAAAAAGAATACCTCCAATTGCCCTGGGAAAGCCAAATTTGGAGGTATCGCAAAAATTAATCTGCATGGCTAAGGTACAAAATTTCTCTGGAATGTCACCCGATCTTCCTTTCACGGAGTTCGATTTTTATGAATTGTATAGG
>JADIMI010000023.1 GCA_017694845.1 Candidatus Cryptobacteroides intestinavium | reverse complement strand
AGGATAGACATGGTCGTGCAGACCGCGGACTACGTGTACGTGATGGAGTTCAAGCTCGACGGATCTGCCGAGCAGGCCCTGCAGCAGATAGAGGAGAAGCAGTACGCCCTCCCGTTCGCCGCGGACGCCCGAAAGATATTCCGCATCGGGGTCAACTTCAGTTCCGAGACCCGGAATATAGACCGCTGGATCGTGGAATGAACGGCTGACGGGGCTGGCACAACCTGCTTGCCGCACCGATGATAATCACCAGCAACGGACCGCGAACAAGGTTATTTTGCATTGTGCTGTATCTCAATGAATTGCAAAAAGTTAGTGTTCGCGGTCCGCAGCCGCAGAACGTCTCTGCGCATTGATTCCGGACGAAGCACTGTCATTCTGAACGAAGCACTGTCATTCTGAACGAAACACTGTCATTCTGAACGAAGTGAAGAATCTGGTGCGGGAACCCGGAGGGCGAGAATCGTTGGGGTGCTCCAGATCCTTCGCTGACGCTCAGGATGACACAGTGACGCTCAGGATGACAAAGTGACGCTCAGGATGACAGAGAACGCTCAGGATGACAAAGAGGGACGCAGGAAGGCAGAGGAATGGGATTTTGTCACTTTATCCGTTTCATAAACCGGTCACGGCGGAATGCTCCGGTATCAGGGTCGACAGAGAACAGGATCCTTGTCGCAATCCCGACTATGAATTCTTCCGGGACCAGGCCAACGTAACGGCTGTCCTTTGAATTGAGGACATTGTCTCCGCCGAAGAAATAATAATTCCCCTCAAAGGTATAGGTATTCGCCGGACTGCCTCCAATATACACCATCCCGTCTCGGACTTCGACCTTTTCATCTGTCTCGTATTCGATTATCTTGCGGTACAGCCGCACTGACATATCATCAAGCCGGACAGAATCACTGCGCCCCGGAATATAGAGAGGCCCGAAATCCCGTATCGTCCAGCCGAACTCCTTCCTGAACGGCATAGCCGGGAGGAAGACTCCTTGAGCCACAAGGAGGGAATCCGGAGTCCCGGAAAGAATGGACTGCATGAGCTCTGACCCCAGAATCTCATCCGGACAGCTGCTGTTGCGATAGAAACCATTCTCGATACGGACTGTATCTCCGGGGCAGCCAATGCATCTCTTGGTATATACATAGTTGATACGGAACCCTATCCTGTTCTTCTCCCAGCCTTCCGGATAATTGAAGACCGCCACATCTCCCGGCCTTACATATCCCGAGCTTCTTTCTGATCAGGCTGGTCTTACGGTAAATACCGGGATCACGGAATTCAACGGCCAGACATTTGATAGGAAATCCCATCAAAATCAGACAGCATATTTCTATTTCATCGACAGACAGCCCATACTGCTTCAAGGAGGCCACAAAGAAAGGCCTGTCTATGACCATTTCCACAATCCTGTCAACTGCCTGTAAAGGTAACTGTAATGTTTTCATAGCTTCAGTGTCATTGCGTTCGACTTATCGCAGACCCGTTCCCGGCCTGAGCCATAATTGCTGTCCGTCGGCAGTATAACTGAATACCCTTATCTGGTTGCCTCTTGTGTGGTTGTCAAGTATATAGACCGTATTGGAAGGCAGGGCACGGTAAAGGATAGAGTCAGCCGATGCCACGACCGTTCCTGCCGATATCCTTCGGACTGCCGAAATCCAGGCCGACCCAGCCACCATACCACAACTTCGAGTCGAAAGAGGTGTCAGGCCTGCCGTCCAATGCGCTGGTGAAATCGTGTTCCTTGTCCCCGTTGTAACTTCCCGGTGTGCCTGTCGGCCGTCCCGTCAGCCGGCTGCCATCTGTGCCATAGACAGTCATTTCAGCGATATTGCAGAAGCCATTCTGCGGGCCGAAATACCTCACATACCGATATGGTCCGCGGCTGCGCGGACGGACGGAAACCTGCAGCCGCTCAGGGAGGTCCTCTATGACATACAGGGTATCATATACAGAGAAGTCGGCATCGTTGCTTCCCTCGAACACCCCGCCGAGCATCCTCCGCATCAGCCACAGCTCCTGCAGATTGGAGAATTTTCTGAACACAGTGATATCCTGCAGACTGTCGGACGGATGATAGAAATGCAGATCTCTGTCGACCGTTATATAGAAAGGATCGCTCCAATACATTATCTGCCCATCATATATGGATGCCACTCTCATCACCTGCGTATTGGCATCTATGTCCGTGAACTCCGCACCATTGCGCGTAAACCTGCCTGCAGCAACCGGCACCCAGGAGAAACGGGAGCTCATACACAAGTAGGCAGTCTCAGGCTTTCTGCCATCATACAGGTCTTCATCCGGGATATGAAGTTCCCTGAAAAAATCAATGGCATACTTTTCCGTCACGTCAGCTATTCTCGGCACCGCCATATAAGCAGCCCTCTCGTCTTGCGGGATATCGAGAGACGCAAGACTGTCATTGACACTGTATGTCCTTCTGTACACTTTCAGTTTCCTCAGAGTCCGCATCTCCTCCACATCAACGGTGCGGTTGCCCATATCCTGACAGTACAGGCTTCCGTCATTGCCGGGAAACGCCGCCCAGGTATGTCCTACATTATCTTCTCCCCTGAAAGGCATATAGTCCGATGCCGCAGGTATCCCGAGGGCACGGCACAGATAGAGGTCGAAGTCCACAAGGTTCTGGCAGCTCCCGCTCCGGTAAGATGCCGCCTCAGGGCCTATGCTCGGCAGCCCCGGGGCTGGAGTCGCGCTCGTGAAATTGATCTTTCCCGGCCCGGTCAGAGAATCCGTGATACATTTCGCGGCCGCAACCGGATCGGTCCTGTCCGGATTGTCCGGAGAACGGAAGTCATCGAGAAGATGATTGTATCTGTCATAGTAGTCTTCCCTCCACCTCACAGGCGTCTCGGTGCCGACCCGGTGCGGCAGGATATATTCGCAGAAGTCATTGAAGTCGACATTGATGCCCCACGGCTGC
Organism: Candidatus Cryptobacteroides intestinavium; assembly: GCA_017694845.1. Lineage (GTDB taxonomy): Bacteria > Bacteroidota > Bacteroidia > Bacteroidales > UBA932 > Cryptobacteroides > Cryptobacteroides intestinavium. The sequence goes on along the minus strand of JADIMI010000023.1, from coordinate 3,536 downwards.
TCCCGCCACACCTTGAACGCCCATTCTATATTGTCGCACAGATAGGCGGAATCCACTGTCCGGATGTCTTCATAATAACCGAGGGTGCTGATGTCGAATGTCCCGTACTTCCTCCTTATGGAATCCACTGCCTCATCCGGTGAACCTTTCCTGCTCCGGACTTCCTTCAGAAGGGGATAATATTCCAGAAACCTGTCAAGCTGCTTACCTCTGTAATACCCGTGTCCGGGCATATTCTCTATCAGGAAGACCGCCGCCCGGTACTTCAGGCTGTCCGCGGGATCTGCTGAATATTTCATAAGGACTTTCTCGAGTTCGATCCGGTTGTCTCCCGCAAGAGCAAGAGCCTGCTCAAGTCCCGGTTCATATCGGGTGCAGGAGAGAATGGATGCAAATACAGACACTGCGATGCAGGTCCGGAAGATAAAGGAGGTCAGTCTCATTGTCATTAATCGGTTATCCGGATACAAATTTACATTGACATTCGCACACAGAACAGCACAATCTGCTCAAAAAACAACACAATCTGCTCAAAATGGCATCCTGAACGCACGGAGGCATCGTCGGGATGCATATCTCCTTTAAAATCACCGGCGGCTGCCAATGTGGTACTCCAGATCCTTCACTTCGCCTCCGGCTGCGTCTATGGTGACAAGGAATGTCTTTCTGAGCGAAGCGAAGAATCTGGAGAAGAAGGGCAGGACAACGGACCACGAACACGACATTTTTGTATTTATTTGAATGACAGAGCATTACAAAAATCGGTTGTTCGTGGTCCCCTCAAAAAAGTGGGGACCGCGAACAAGGCTATTTCACAACATATTGATTTACTGCAAGATACAAAACCGGCTTGTTCGCGGTCGGTATGGAACAGATTCTTCACTTCGTTCAGAATGACAATGAGAAACTGTTCAGAAGACAATACGAAACTGTTCAGAAGACAATACGAAACTGTTCTGAAGGACAATGCGAAACTGCCAGAAGACAATGCGAAACGGTTCTGAAGGACAGCTACAGGGCCAAAATCTGCTTGCTATTTATGGTTCGAATACGTATGTAAATCTGAAATAGTTTGTTCCAAGTTTTTCCGCAGTGTAGTTCTCTACGTTACAGATGGAATTCAATGTGCCCGTGTACTCTTTGGAAAACGTGCCCGGAAAAAACTGCGGAGCCCCGTCGCCGATGATAATTGTGGCTCCTTGTATAAAATATGGAGTTCTGTAGTCATCTGCAGTCAAGTCTGGAGTTGAGGAATAGGCGCTGACCCGGAACTCGTATTCCTCTCCCGGAGACAATGTGAAATTCGAATCTACAGTTAAATAGTCGCCGTCTCCAAGCAGGACTGTTATAACTTCATCAGTATTGTTTATATACTTCCAGTCAGATTCATTTATGTAGTCGATTTTAGCGCAGGAATGTGCACTACATAACAGTATTATCAAACAGAGTCTCAACGTCTTCTTTAGAGTCATTTGTTGGTATATTCAGTTCATACAGAATACAAACTTACAAAAATCTACAGAAGATCACAGACCAAACGTCCTTAATTGTTTAACAGTCTCATCAAATCAAGATCAACAGCACAATCAGCTCAAAGAAAAACATCCTGAACGCCCGGAGGCATTCAGGATGTGATATAAAACAGCCTGTATTTCCCGCTATTCGACCCGCGTCGGCTGAGGACCGAGATATGAACGTTTCATACCTCCGAAATCAATCACCACCTTCTGCAGTACAGTGCCTGCATCTCCGCAGAGAATCTTCAGGGTGTGTCTGCCCGGCTCGTTGATGTGCAGAGTGGTCTTGTTGACCCTGCAGTTCATCAGCACGCTTTCGTACCAGATCTGGGCATATTCTATCGAAGATGTGGATGGGTTCATTACAGGCACTTCATCGATACATACGCCATACTGCGTCTCGAGGTTCGTCGCCTCGTGGCCGGCATAGCCCCTGTCGGCATTCAGTACAAATGTAGGCAGAACGTATGTGTAGACGTCCACAGAGCCCTGCTCGAATGTGTAGAAATCATACTCCACAAGCGGGCAGTTACTGCTCCTCGTATTCTGCTTCGGTTCCTTCGGATCCCCGAGCTGGATTGCAGTGTTCTCCACACCGAGATTAGGGATAGTGATTATCTTTATCTTGTCATTCTCCTTTTTGCGGTGGAATCCGGCTGCATCGATCGAAATGTATCCGTTGTCCTGCATATACATTCCTTTCACTTCATCAAGGGATGGCGACACAGGGTTGAATACTGACACGAGCACGGTCTCGCTCTTCCCTGCGGCATCCGTTACCGTAATGGCTCCCTGGACTTTCTCTCCTGAAGGCACGGCCGCCCAGTCCACGGACACTTCTATCCTGTCTTCAAAGGCAGTCTTCCCGGACTTTCTGTCAAGGGTAATCCACTCCTTGTCCGCCGAAGCGGTCCACTGAAGCTCTCCCCTGCCTTTGTTGAACACATCGATGAAATAGGTCCTTTCAGGGAAATATTTGCTGAATGCAGGAAGAAGATGGTAGCTGCTGACTCCGTTCAGCGAGCCTTCGTTCTCTACCATTACGCCCATCTCCGGCTCTGCCGCAAGCTCTGCAGTCCTCAGGGCAGGCATCTTGAAATAGGATGATGCAAAGCCCTGTCCCATAGTCATTATGTGATCCCACTTGCCACCCAGAAGCTTGTTATAGCCATCCGTGATGGTACGCAGACTGTCATAGCATTCTTTCACTGTGGCAGCGAGCTCATCTGTCCCGGCACGGTGCTGGATGGAATACCACCTGTTCTTCTGGCCCAGAAGCACCTGCCTGTTGAGCAGTTCGCAGGCCTTGACAGGATAGTAGACAGCCTCGTAGAAGCAGGCCTTGTGGCTCTCCGGCATTTTCTCCAGCAGATCCTCGGTCTCAGCCGCTATCCCGGCGTATGCTGCAAGACGCCTTTCAGCCTCGCGGTAGTTGGCGAAGGAGAAATCCGTGTCGGTATTCCTTTCGTTGCCTATCTTGTCAGTGGTCCACTGATATCCCCAGCCCATAAACTCGGGCTTGCGGACAAATGCCTGATGATAGAATTCATCAAAGACAGGCAGAAGGGCCTCGTAATACTCTTCTCCGAGCATTTCAGCAAGCCATTCAGCCCTGTATGTCGCGGCTCGCTGATAGTCGAACGAATCTATGTCGTATGCCATTGAAAGGAAGAAGTCCACAGCGAACTCGCATGACTTGATATCACCTGAATTCAGGAGCCAGATACGGTCTGCAGTGGAATCATAAGCCTTGCGGAGCTCCTCGTACATCATTGTAGGAGAAGTGGTGTTCATCCAGAGATAATCGTGAGGGCGGCCGAGATATGAAGAATGGTAATACACGCCTGAACGACCGGAACGGAGCTGCTCCTTAGGGCTGCTCAGACGTTTCATATAGCCGTAGTTGTCATCCGGCCAGATAATGGTCACATCATCGGGAAGCTCGAGCCCCCTGTTGAACACATCCAGCACTTCCTTGTAAGGAGTGAAGGCCTGCGGGATGTCCTCCGCTTTCTTGCC
>JADIMI010000089.1 GCA_017694845.1 Candidatus Cryptobacteroides intestinavium | reverse complement strand
AATAATACGTTATGTGCCGAATGTTTTTGTAATTTTAACGGCCTGGTTATGCTCATATCCGGATGCCTCCCGGCAGAAAACGGTTATGAGGTCTGTCTGACATAGAAACGGACGGAGAGTGTGTTGCCATCGGAGTCGACGACGGTGACAGTGTGCTCTCCGGGAGCGGCATTGATGTTCATCTGGTGGATGTACCGCGTCTGGCCGAGGTATTCAGAGTCGAGATGCCAGAATACATCGGTCTCCGGGCGGCTGTGCGCGAGGTTGAACACTGCTCCCCTGATGCTGCCGTCCAGCTGCCGGGGTATGGTTATCGTGCTTCCGTTTTCAGGGTATATGAATCCCATCGGGACATATCCGTCGTATCCGCCCGAGCCGGGAGCCGGAGGCGGCAGGGGCATATATTCAGGGTGATGCCTGCGGTAGTACCATTCCATGGCGGGAGGAAGGATGAACATATTGACAGTCCTGGCTCCCGGGACTCCGGCAGGGACTCTGTAATGTCCGTCTGCGCTGACAGTCACGGCCCTGTGGTAAGGGCATACGGAACTCCGGAGCGCGGCTGCCGGAAGTATCAGTGTGTCGCGCACATCGCAGTACTGTCCGGCAAGATGTCCGGACTCCCTGCAGACTTCGGCCGTTGAATATGAGGCCCCGTAAGGCCTTTCGAACCATTCTCCGGAGGTGCTCCCTGATGGGAGGGCATTGAATATGTCGAACATCACCGGACCGGCGGCAGTGGCACCGGACAGTCCCGGCACTCCTGACCCATCAGCGTTTCCTGCCCATACGCCTACTGCGTATTCCGGGGTCACTCCTATTGCCCACGCATCCCTGAATCCGTAGCTTGTCCCTGTCTTCCAGGCGACCTTGCGGACAGATGATATCATTCTCCAGTCCATCTCGTCAGGCCGGTTGACCTCCTTCAGGGCATCCAGCGTCCACCAGATGGACTCGGGGTCGGATAACGGAAAACTGCTGCCATCTTCATTCCCGCAGACCAGGATACGGGCCATTCCGGCATATATTTCCGCTATCTCGGACAATTTCCCTTCCGCACCTCCGAGAATGAGCGACAGGCCGTAGTTTTCAGGCGACCTGTCCAGAGTGGTCATCCCCGCGTTCCGCAGCAGTGAGCAGAAACGGGGGACACCGTAACTGCGGAGCAGGTGTACGGCCGGGACATTCAGCGATCTGGCGAGGGCTTCATCTGCGTGTACCGCCCCGTAGAATTGCATATCGTAGTTCTGCGGGGAGAAGCCGTTGATGTTCACCGGTATATCTTTCAGAAGAGTTCGGGGAAGGATCGATCCGTCATATAGCATGGCGCAGTACAGCATTGGCTTGAGGATGCTTCCAGTGCTCCGCGGGGACTGGAGAATGTCCACCTGGCAGCCCGGACGGCCGGAGGAGAACCCTGTGTTGCCGCAGTATGCCAGTACCTGCATTGTCTTTACATCGAGGACAATTGCTGCAATGTCATTTATTCCTTTCCGGCTGAATTCCGCGTTCCATCTTTCGAGAATGGCTTCCACCTGTCTCTGAAGGTGGATGTCAATGGAGGTGCGGATACATCCATCTGCCACGGATGCCTTCATATTGCGGTTGTCGGCAAGATGCGGGGCATACTGCGGAAGCGGCAGAGGCTTGTCGGGAAGGGGTTCATCACAGGCGAGACGGTAGTCGCTGGAATCGATTTCTCCTCTTCCCAGCAAGGTCTTCAGGAGCCTGTCCCTCTTCCGTTTCAATATGTCCCTGTTCCTGCCCGGATGTATTATTGCCGGAGCGTTGGGAAGTACTGCCAGGGTGGCGGTCTCCGCCCAGGAAAGCCGGTCTGCCGGTTTGCCGAAATATCTCCACGCAGCCGCCTCGAGTCCGACCACATTGCCTCCGAACGGGGCGTATGAGGCATAGAGGGCAAGAATCTCATCCTTGCTGTATCTGAACTCGAGCCGGGTGGCGAGTATACATTCGATCAGTTTCTGCCATATTGTCCTTTCCCTGTTCCTCGAAAGCCTTATCACCTGCATTGTGATAGTGCTGCCTCCGCTGACCACCGTGCCTGATGATATGTTAATGTATGCGGCCCTTGCGAGGGATACCGGGTTCACTCCCGGATGCCACCGGAACCATCTGTCCTCGAATGCCGTGATGGCTGCGGCGAATTTTTCTGGGACAGAATCTGAGGGAGGGAATCTCCATTGACCGTCATCGGCTATCCTGGCATTCAGCAGTTCCCCGTTACGGTCTGTCAGAACTCTGGAATAGACAGTGCCTTCGAACAGGTCGCGTGGAAGGCAGCACAGCCAGGCGGTCCCGGACAGGACCAGACCGGCAATGACTGCTGTCAGCGCCGGTCTGGCTTGCATATATTTCAGTATCTCTTTCAGCCGTCCTTTCATTTCTGTACCTTTCCAAGGTCCGGTCAGGCGGTGTTGTCAGTCAACGGCCGTAGTCCCGGATGCCGTCCTTGCATTGACTCCCGGAGAGTACATTGCCTCGCAGCTGATGGCAGGCAGGACGAATTCGCCCTTGTAAGCCGCTCTCAGCCGTATGGAGAATGTCTTTTCTGTTCCTTTCGGCAGGTCGAAATAATATATGGCTCTGTCATCGCGTATATCCACATAGTCATATCCGGTTCCGGCTGCCGATCCTCCGAACAGCCTGTCATTGAATATCTCCCAGCCTGATGGGACCGGTATTGACAGTGCAAGGGATGTCAGATCGGTGGTGCCGGTATTGTTCGTGACTGTCACTTCCGCCTTGAAGTCTGAGCCCTGTCTGATGCTTTTCGAGGAGATGACGCTGCCGTCGAGGTCGGTATATGTGACGGCAAGCCCTATCCCGGATGATGAACCGCTGACCGCTGCATCTGCCGAAGGTCTGTGCCTGGTGATGACAGTGGCATAGACCGGTCCTTCGGAAAGGTTCTTGATCTCGATTCCTTTCCCGTTGATGGACAGCGGTACAGAGTAGACTGCACCGGTACTGTTGATCTTAGCCGGCCCGGATCGGGCGCTGTCCGCTCCGGTGTATCTCATTTCGGCGTGGAGTGCACCTGTATTCACCATGTCTGCAAGGCGTCCCATAGCGGAAGAGACGAACGCTGTCTGCTGGGTAGTGTACCAGCTGCCGTTTCCGCAGGCCCGGGATATCTCCTCTGCAATGCCGAGGGCTCCGTATATATCATCGGCAAGTACGAGACTCTCGAGCATTATCGCCCTGTCCCTCATAGTCGATCCGAATCCATCCGCATATCCGGTGTCCTCCGTGTCTGTCTTCAGTCCGGTGATTATCTCTTTTGCTACCGCCTTTTTCCCGTTTATGGCGTACGCTGAAGCCAGCATCCATTTCGCAATGTCCGGGATGGCTCCGGCCTCCTTGAGCCTGTTCATTTCTCCATTCTCCGGAACGGATGCGAGGGCAAGGGAGTACAGCCTGTATGCCTGTGTCAATGCTCCTGCAGGAGGCATATAGTTCTTTGAACAGCGTTTCTGGAAGTTTGCCCAGGCATCGAATACCCCTTTGTTCACTTCATATCCGCCGGCTGCCGCCATTGCCATAAACTGGCCAGCCATAGATGTCACCCATTCATTGGCGGCTGTCTGACCAGGCCATAAAGGGAATCCTCCGTCAGCGAGCTGCCGTCCGTAAAGTCTGCCGAGAAGCGATGTTACGAGACTGTCTGCAACAGTTTCATCCTCTTTGAGGAATTTCTTGAGCGACAGGAGGACAATACCCCTTGCAGAGATCTGTTCAGTGCATTCGTACCGGTATCCTGTCACAAAATCAAGGCAGCCGCGGATGTCCATTGACGGGAATGATGCCAGTTCCAGTACGGCGGATGCATCCTCGTCGCTGAATGAGCCATATTCTATTGTCCGGCTTCCGCCAGGTTCCAGCACCGCGGCATATCTTTCCGAGATATAAGGGTTAGGGTTCCTGACAGGGACGGATATGGTTTCCGAGGCCGTGTATCCACCTCCCTCGGCCTTGATCCTGACCCTGGCCGTTCCTTCTTTCCCTGTTGTCTTCAATACGAAATTCACTATTCTGTCTCCGGGCCTGTCGAAGGAAATATCCACGGTATTCACGGATGCCACCACGACCGGACCTTCCGTTGACACTGATACCTTGACATTCTGCTCCGGCTTCTCCATCGCGAATACATTGACCGGAAGGGATACATATTCTCCCGGGGCGAGGGAACGCGGCAGGGTCGGCAGCACCATCAGAGGAGTCCTCACCGGCACGGTCTTTTCTGCATTTCCATAAGCTCCGTCGTATCCGGCTACGACCATTACCCGTACGGATCCCACATACATAGGCAGGGTCACCTTGTGGATATTCTCCTTGCCGTCAAGGGTGAAAGGCCCGAGAAATTTCACCACAGGATTGAACCTGTTGTCCTGTCTCGATTCCTTGTTGATGGTCTGGTCGCCTCCGATACTGGCCATCGGTGACAGCCTGCCTCCGAACGCTCCGACCACATTGTCGTACAGGTCCCACGTCTTCACTCCGAGAGCTTCCCTTGCATACATTGCACTCCACGGGTCAGGTGTCCTGAATGCAGTGATGTCCAGCAGTCCTTCGTCCACAATGGCAAGGGTATATGTCATCTTCTTTCTGTTTTTCTCGCTGACACGTACGGTGAATTCTTCAAGCGGCCGTACGGCATCGGGCATGGATATACGGGGATACAGATGGGATGCTTCGTCTGTGACCATCACGGGCTGCACTCCGTACATCCTGACCGGAAGGTCGTTTGAAGTGTTGCCGTGCTTCTGGAGCAGGGAGATGTGGACATAGAAGTTAGGGCTCATCTCTTCCGTCACCCTGAACCTGTACGGGGTGTCACCGGTGCCGGAAGTCTCCACCCAGTCGGATGAGATTATCTTGCTCCCGTTTTCGAGCGATACAAGCGCCCTCCCTCCATCTGCTGCTGGAATATATACCGTGACTTCATCTCCTGTATTGTACTCTTTCCTGTCGGTGGAGAAAGTGAGCATTGTCAGGGCATCGGGGTCCCTCTTGTCGGAGCGTCCCCTGTAGGCCGGCCAGTCCGCGGTGAATATCCCGCCTGCAGCATGTCCTCCGTTGAGATCCCTGACATAGACGAGGAATCTTCCCCATTCCGGGTAGTCGAGCCTGAACGGTATCTCGTACGGTTCGTCCGTAGAGACGAAAGACCCTGAACTGAACGGCTGTGCGGCCGAGCCGTTGACGTATGATTCGAGCTCATCCGCCTTGCTCTCCCACCACCAGCTCCAGTCCATCTTGAATATTCTGTATTCTATCCGGTGTCCTGTCACTTTCTTCCCTTCCTTGTCGAGCACTACAACAGGAAATCTGTATGTGGTGTCGGTCTCGAGGCTGCCTTCGCTGCTGTCGGGAATCTTTATCCCGACATACGCCGGATATGGAGAGAAAAGGACTGTCTTTGTCGTTATGCTCTCGTCTCCCCCGTTTTCCGCCACAGTGCACAACAGTCTGGCATCCATCATTCCCGGAGCCTTGTCTATGGATGGCATTGTCATTTCCTTCACTGCCTTGCCGTGGCTGTCGAGGACATTCTCGAAAAGCTTCACCGATGACTGTGACATAATGACGGTCGGGTCGTTGAAGCAGTACCCTTCATAGCCTTTGAATGTCTTTCCTGCAGAACTGAGGTACATTTCCACCTTTCCGTCAAGGCCTGCAGCGACAGGGCCTGTAAGCCATGCCGCCGACAGGGTGAACCGTGTCTTTTTCCCTGCCTGCAATACCATATCCGAAGTCTCGAGATCTATACTGAGCCTGTTGGGCTTGATGGTCTCGACCATAAGCGCCTTGTGGAAAGAGGAGCCTCCGACCTTGAAATATGCGTTCCACATCCCTGTAGGATCATCGGTGGCGGTAGGGATGTTGAATACATACAGCCCGTCCGTCCCCTTTGTGTTCACCATCTTGGTGTAGAACTGTCCCTGAGGGGTATACAGCTCCATTGCCACAGGATGGGTGTCGGGCAGCCTCTTCCGGGCATCATCCAGCATCAGAGCCACGTGGAGAGTGTCCCCCGGCCTCCAGACCCCCCGTTCTCCGTAGATGAAGCTTTTCAGCCCGGCTTCGAGCTTCTGCCCGCCTGTGTCGAAGCGGCTGAGGGGCCTTTCGTTGCCGGCAGTAACCTTCAGGTAGCTGACAGACTGTCCTGAACGGACTGTGACCGCAAACGGCACTCCATCCGTTTCAATCTCGGCGAACCCTTTGCTGTCAGTATTTCCGGAACCGATCACCTGAAGCTGATAATTGTAGACCGTGACCTCGGCTCCCTCCACCGGGGCGGTCGTCAGTATGTTGTTGACAGCAAGCCACAGTCTTCCGTCTCCGGCGCTCTTCGCTATCACGCCTATGTCGGATGTCATCAGATTGCAGTAAGGGAACCTGTCTCCCATCATATAATATGTGGGAGTGTCCGGATTGTCCCTGTCTTTCCAGTTGTATCCATCTCTGTAGAAACTCTCATAATAATATGGCGAAGGAGTGTCCCATACGAGCTGTTCCTCTTCGCTGATCATATCTGCCCCGAGCTTTATCAGGGTCCCGGCATCCTCTTCCCCGGAGGCTGCTGATGAGCCGCGTCCTTTGCCGTACAGGGAATAGTCCTTGCTGAATGTCGCCCGTATCCTGTATATCGCGCCCGGTTCCTGTCTGAACAGACCTGACAGGTCGATGGCGAAATCGTTCCATCTGTGCAGGTCCAGGGACGGGTCGGAATCAAGTCTGATGGTCTTTCTGCAGACGAGCCGTCCGAATCTGCGCAGACCGTTGTCATCCCCCAGTTCGTTGTCCTGAAGGAAGCTGAGGATATTGTTCTCATATATCCTGATTACGGAAAGGTCTATGGCGCGTAGATTCACGGCTCGCAGAGGGAGCAGCAGCTGTCTGTCGTCCGGCAGGATATTCCCTTTGAGAGATATCTCCACGGCAGGTTTCAGTTCATCTTCGTGGAGCTCGATTGTGACCGGCCGCTCGAGCTTCTCCCCATCGCTGCTGCGTATTCCGGAGGCAATGCCGAGAGTCAGCTTCTCTTCCCCGAAACTTTCAAAATACAGCCTGACTATGTTGTCCGATATGTCGGTCCACGTCCGTCCCGCCCCGTCCAGACTGAACAGCCCGTCAGGATCGAGTGATCTGTCCACCGGCTGTGAGAAAGTGATATCTATGTATGGGTCGGCGGTTTCGACGAGTCTGGCATCCAGTACCCTGAATCCTTCTCTGGACGGTATTGTGACTTTCTCCTCGGATATGGAGTCGAACCCTCCGGAAGTCCCGTCCAGTCTGATGACCAGTTCCCTGTCGTCTTCCCCTCTTTCCAGTCCTGTTATCTGGAATCCGATGGTCTTCCCATCCTCTCCTTTCCTGAACCGTATGCCATAGCCATCATCCGGGTAGGAGCATGAAAGCATTTTCATCTCCGTATCCGGAGCTGGCGGCTCGCTGAAATGCAGTGTCCCGCAGACTTCCGCCCTGTCGCGGTCTTTGTCATCGATCAGCATCCGGTCCATATCCATTGACACTTCTTTCGGTGCTGTCACGAAGGAGAACCGGAAATTCTCGAGCCTTGGATCCCCTGTGTCCACTATGTCCCCGAGCCTGAAATTCACTTTATATACAGTCCCTGGCTTCAGGCTTCCTGTTTCCGGGATGAATTCGATGGTGTCATCCCCTATGACTCTTACAGACCCTTTTACTGCTGGCGAGAATGTAAACAGTTCGTCTGCCTTGTCCGGGACAACGGTCTGGACAGTGGAGCAGAAGACAATTTTTATGGAGGCATCGGTCTGCAGCATCCCTCCTGAATATGCACTGATCCAGGTGGAGAATGCAGTGTCAGGGGAGATTTCATCCCTGTTGCCGCAACCTGCGGTCAGAAAGACTGCCGCAATGCCGATGGCGGCTTTGATAAATGCGCGGATGGTATTCATAGTAACAACGCTGTCAAAATTCCATATTCCCGCAAAATAACATAAAATTTCAATATAAAAAAGAAAGCCGCCTCTTTCCGGGGCGGCTTTCCTGGGTCGGTTTCCACGGGACTGCGGCCATAATGGCCGAATCCGGGAAAATCTTCTACTGGAACTGTACGAACTCGATGTCCTTTGCTGCGCGTGCTGCAAGATTCTTGTCCTGTCCGGCCTTCTCGAGGTTGGCCTTTACAGCATCGGCATTTCCCTGGCGTGCAGCTATGACAGCCTTGAGGTAAGCAGCCTTAGGACAGTCGCAGTCGACAGCCTTGGAAGCACTTGCGAGGTCATCGGTAAGAATGAGAGCCAGAGCCTTGTTGAGTCCTTCGCTGCCGGCGAGTTTTGCAGCAGCATCAGCATATTTGCCGTTGAGGATGTCAACCACAGCCTGGTTTTCCTTTGAAGTGGCATTGCCTGCGGCAGCAAAATATCTGGCTGCATCCGCAAGATTCCCTTCCTGGAGGGCTACAACACCCATCGCGTTCTGGTAGTCAGCATCTTTCTCTGCAACCTTTGCAAGAGCTGCCTTGCCTTTTGCTGTCTCACCGGCGTTGAGATATGCAGCTGCAATGTTGTACTGTGCGCGTGCGCTGCTGTATTTCTCCACTGCCTTCTCATATACGGCTACCTTGCCCTTGAGATCCTTTACGAGGGTAGCGGCACGGAGAAGAGCCTCCTCATCAAGTACATCGATATTGTCGTTGATCAGCTGGAGAAGCTCCTCGCTGGTGTAGTTGGTGTATTCCACGTTGGCGATGAACCTTGCGCGGCGGAGTTCAGGAAGCACTTCCTTTGCCAGCTCCTTGTAGACTGCTGACATATTCTTGATCTCCTGCTCGCGGACTGCAGGGTCGCTGTACATGGAAAGGACGCGGATGATGAGGTCCTTGTCCTCGATGTCAGACTCCGATACGAGCTCCTGGAATCCTTCCCAGTCCTGTCCGATGCTCTTCACATTTACAGGTACTCCGAGCTCCTCATCCTTGGTGATCTTGTTGAATGCCTTCTCTGCAGTCTGGGAACGCTTGTCGGAGAGCTTTGTGTTGAGCTCCTCACCTCCATCCGGAGAAGCGTATGCGACTACATCCGTGCTTACAAGCTCCTTGCGCTCGTTTGCCTTGATCTCATCGAGGGCTGCGAGGAAATTCTTCACAGACTCGCCCTTGAGCTGGTTGTTGCGAACTACGGAGCTGTTGATGGTATAGAGGACCTGACCCTCGGCTGTCTGTTTGATGATCTCCTGGTATGCATCGGCCTTGTAGTCTACCTTGCCGTTCTGGCATACGAGCATATAGGTGGTGTTGGCTCCGTCAGCGACTTTCTTGGCAGGAAGTTCGGTGCTCTTGTCCCCGAACTTGACTACACCGCGGAGTTCAAGATAGCATTTCTCCATTCCTTCGGCATACTTGAAGCTTACAGGTTTGGTTACAGTCGCTCCGTCAGCGGAAACTACTTCATAGTTGTCCTTTACCTTCTCTCCCTGGAAGTAATAAGGCTCCATCTTTGCCTCTCCGCCTTCATAGACGATGACCGGAGTCACTTCAAGGACAGCCTTAGGATGGAAATATTTCTCCGGATATGTAACGGTGACGTTCGCCTCGATCTTTCCGGCGACTACTTCAAGCACTGCAGGATCGCTCTTTACAATCACGTTCTCTGCCTGCTCCGCCATCTTCTTCGGGGAGCTGCAGGCCACAGCGGCCAGTCCGAGAACGGCAGCGGTTAAAATTTTAATACCTTTGTTCATTATCAAAAATTTTTAATGGTTAATCTCAAACCGTCTCCCTCCGGATTCAGCGCGGAGGTCATAATCATTGCAAATATAATCATATATTTTTATCTTCCTTGGCAAGGGTTTAAAAAAATCGGAACTTTTGAATTTTGTGCATATTTTTATTGGCCGGAGTGTTTATTTTCTTTGCTTTTTCTAACTTTGTCACGCTATGACGACACAGGAATTACAGACTTTAAAGAATAAATTCGACATAATAGGAAACGACCCCGCCCTCAACAGGGCTCTGGAGATAGCCGTGGCTGTCGCTCCCACAGACCTGACGGTGCTGATAAGCGGGGAGAGCGGAGTCGGCAAGGAGAATATCCCGAAGATTATCCATCAGTTCAGCCGCCGCAGGACGGCAAAGTATTTCGCTGTCAACTGCGGTGCGATTCCGGAAGGGACGATCGACTCCGAACTGTTCGGGCACGAGAAAGGTTCCTTTACCGGGGCGAGCGAGATGCGCAGGGGATATTTCGAGGAGGCGGATGGCGGGACGCTGTTTCTGGATGAGGTGGGGGAACTTCCTCTGGCATCGCAGGCCAAGCTCCTCAGGGTGCTGCAGTCCGGGGAATTCATCCGTGTAGGCTCATCGAAGGTCCTCAAGACCGATGTGAGGGTCGTGGCGGCGACTAACGTGAATCTGAAATATGCGGTCGCCAAGGGCAAGTTCAGGGAGGATCTGTACTACAGGTTGAATGCAGTGGCGGTCTATATGCCTCCGCTGCGCGACAGGAAAGATGACATCCATCTGCTTTTCAGGAAGTTCGCATCCGATTTCTCGGAGAAATACGGTATGGGCAGACCGGTGCTGGCCCCTGACGCGGTCAATCTGCTGAAGAGCTACCGCTGGCCGGGAAATATCAGGCAGCTGAAGAATGTCACAGAGACTGTGTGTGCGCTTGAGTCACAGCGGATTGCTGCCAGGCGGGACATCACGGCAGAAGTGCTGGCTGAATACATACCGAAGGATGATGCCAACATGCTTCCGGTAAAGGCGGTGTCATCTCCGGAAGATGCGATGACCGCCGGGGAGAAGGAGGCGATAGTCAGGATGATCTACCAGCTCAGGCAGGAGGTGAACTATATAAAGGAGGTGCTGGCCGGGTCCCCGGTTTTCCGTCAGCTTCCTCACCGGTCTGCAGTGTCATCGGAGCCGGATTTCGCCCACGGGGCGGAGGACCAGGGGACAGTGGATGCACATGACGCCGGCGGAGTGGATCCTGTGATAAAGGCGATGACATTTACTCCGGGCTCCAGGCCGGGACAGCCGGACTATTACCGCCAGTCCCAGGAGCCGGATGAACAGGAGAACGCGGACCTCTCCCTGCACAAGGCCGGGGAGGATCTGATAAGGAAGGCGCTTGAAAAATATAAGGGGAACAGGAAACAGGCAGCGGCGGAGCTCGGGATCTCCGAAAGGACGCTGTACAGGAAGTTAAAGGAGATAGAGAAATGACGGCTTTGATGAGAAAATTATTGTCGGGACTGTGCGTCGCGGCGGCGCTGGCGTTGACCGCGCTGATCGTCCATTCTTGCGGGATATATTCATTTTCCGGGACATCCATACAGCCGGATGTCAAGACTGTGACTATAAATTATTTTGAATATAAGGCGCTGAGGGTCAATCCATCGTTGAGCAACGAGCTGACGGAGGCCATCAAGGACCAGTTCCGCAGGCTGACGAGGCTTGAGGAGGTGGATATCGAGGGCGACCTTGAGATATCAGGAGAGATCACCGGATATGATGTCAAGGCTATGGCCGTGACGGCGGACGAGGTGGCCGCACAGAACAGGCTCACTGTCAATGTGAAGATATATTTCACCAACCGCAAGTATCCGGAAGACGATTTCGAGAAGTCGTTCTCTGCATATGCGGACTATGATTCAAGCAATACGCTGGATGCGATGGAATCGCAGCTGTGCGAGGAGATCATCGAGAAACTGGTCGAGGACATATTCAACGCTACTGTAGCAAACTGGTAAAATGGACAGATATACGGAACTGAAGAACATGTCTCTGGAAGATCTGGCTTCCGTAGTCAGTGCCTGGCCCTGGTTCGGGACGGCCCAGAAACTGCTGTGTGAAAAGATGGTACAGATCGGAGGCAGTGAATGGGGGACATCCCAGTATGCGGATGCTGCGATGCATATAGCCTGCAGGGGAAAGATATCATCGCTGCTCAGGAGGAAATATGCCTACGACCGGGATGAGGTGGCGGGGATAATAGCCAGGTACCTGTCGGAAAAAAGGGCTCCGGGGCATCCTTCTGGAGTAAACCAGGATTTCCGCGGGGTGGGGGATTATTTCTCCCTTGCACAGTATGAGAATGTGCGTCAGAAGGACGATGATTCGTTCCGCAGGTTCGCTTCGGGGGATATGGAAGTATCCCCGGTGGATGTGGCGACGGATTTCGATATGGATTTCTGCACCGAGACTCTGGCTCAGATATATGCGGAACAGGGCTATTATCAGCAGGCGAAAGACATTTATTCCAAACTAATTTTGGCATATCCAGAAAAAAATGCTTACTTTGCAGCCCTTATTGAAAAATTGGGTCCGGAAAATTAAAATTAGTATAATATGAATGTTGTATTTACAATTCTGATAGTGCTTGTCATTCTTGCCAGTGTGCTTATCACGATTGTTGTCCTTCTTCAGAACAGCAAGGGAGGCGGACTTGCAAGCAACTTTGTAGCAGGCAACCAGACTTTCGGTGTGCGCCAGACGGCGGATATGCTCGAGAAGATCACCTGGGGGCTCGTCGCCTTCATCTTCGTGGTGTCTATCGTGACTACATTCACGACCAGCAGCTCCACCAGGACCGGTATCGACATCAATGCAGTCGAGAATGTGACCGAGCAGGCTCCTGAATTCCCTTCAGCACCGCTTCCTGCCGAGAGCCCTGAGGCCGCTCCTGAAGCTGGCAATGAGTAGGCGCCCCGCGCTATACCCCGACTGACAAAATGACAGTATAGGGGCACTGGAATATAATTTGATTTACGTCGTCTGTTCTCCGGAACGGGCGACGTTATGTGTATGCATACGTCTGTGGCAAAGATGACCGGTCATCCGGCTTCTGGTTCTCCAGCCGTCACGGAGGATGAAAAGGAGAATTAAGAATATGGCAGAGAATAAATTAGAGAATCTTGAAAAATTTGCCGTCAATCTGAACGATAGGGCGGCGCAGGGGAAGCTGGATCCTGTGATCGGCAGGGACGAGGAGATCCGAAGGGTGCTCCAGATCCTGAGCAGAAGGACCAAGAACAACCCTATACTGGTGGGTGAACCGGGTGTCGGCAAGACTGCGATATCTGAAGGTATAGCCCAGAAGATCGTTGACGGACAGGTTCCGGAAAACTTGAAATCGAAGAAGATATATTCCCTTGACCTGGGTGCGTTGATAGCCGGTGCAAAATACCAGGGCGAGTTCGAGGAGAGGCTCAAGGGAGTTGTCAAGGAAGTGGTGGACAGTGCCGGGGAGATCATCCTGTTCATCGATGAGATACATACCCTGGTGGGTGCAGGAAGGACTTCCGGGGCAATGGATGCATCCAATATCCTCAAGCCTGCTCTTGCGAGGGGAGAGCTGAGGACCATCGGGTCGACTACCCTGGATGAATACCAGAAGTATTTCGAGACGGACAAGGCTCTGGAGAGACGGTTCCAGATGGTGATGGTGGACGAACCTACTCCGGCGGAATCCATATCCATACTGAGAGGTCTGAAGGAGAGATATGAGAACCATCACAAGGTCCGTATCGAGGATGATGCCCTGATTGCGGCCGTGGAGCTTTCCCACAGATACATTACCAACAGGTTCCTTCCGGACAAGGCGATAGACCTGGTGGATGAGGCCGCCTCGAAACTGAGGCTGGAGATGAATTCCGTTCCGGAGCCGATAGATGACCTCGACAGCAGGATCCGTCAGCTTGAGATCGAGCGGGAGGCCATCAAGAGGGAAGGCGTGTCTATGAAAATGGACAGGATCGACCAGGATCTGAAGGATCTCAATGCGCAGCGGGAGGTGCTGATGAAGAAATGGAAGGAGGAGAAGAACATCCTTTCCGGACTTCAGGAGGCGCGTCAGAAAATAGAGGATTACAGAATCCAGGCACAGAATGCGGAAAGGGCCGGTGATTACGGCAAGGTCGCAGAGATCAGATACGGCAAGATGGCCGAGACCAAGAAGAGGATAGATGAACTTTCAGCGCAGCAGGCTGCAATCAAGGATCCTATCATCACCGAGGCAGTCACTCCGGAGGATATAGCCGAAGTCGTCGCCAAATGGACGGGTATCCCTGTGAAAAGAATGCTTGAAAGCGAAAGGGAGAAACTGCTTCGTATGGAGGCGGAGCTCCACAAGAGGGTAGTCGGTCAGGACCAGGCCATACAGGCAGTCGCTGATGCGGTGCGCCGCAGCCGGGCAGGGCTGCAGAACGAGAAGAGGCCTATCGGATCGTTCCTCTTTATGGGTACCACCGGTGTCGGAAAGACCGAGCTTGCGAAGGCGCTTGCGGAATTCCTGTTCAATGACGAGAATATGATGACCCGTATCGATATGAGTGAATATCAGGAACGTCATTCAGTGAGCCGTCTGGTCGGTGCGCCTCCGGGATATGTCGGATACGATGAGGGCGGACAGCTTACAGAGGCCGTAAGGCGCAAGCCGTATTCCGTCATCCTTCTGGACGAGATAGAGA
>JADIMI010000003.1 GCA_017694845.1 Candidatus Cryptobacteroides intestinavium | reverse complement strand
GATGAAGATTAGTTACTCTACCGTATGCCGCTATATCCGGGGGAAGAAAGAGGGCAAGCCTTCCCGTGCCAAGGATGTCTATTTGCGCATTCGTCACGAACCCGGCGAGGAGTGCCAGTTCGACTGGGGGGGGAGTCAAGTTGTTCATTGCGGGGAAACAGGAGAGCCTGATGATGGCCGTGTTCGCCTTTCCCTTCAGTAAAGGACGGTTCGCTTACCTTTGAACGCTACTGAAAAGTGGTCCCTTTTTTAATGGCTATGTGGGGGAATTTTATGTGAGTATCTACAATAAAGGCTCATCGGCGGCAATATTCCTGTCCGTATCTGGATTTATCCCGGTATTCCTGTCCTTACCCATCATCTTCCTGATTGAGATCCCAAAAGCGTTCTATGCCCGACGTCATCTGAGATCAGTGACAAAATATTCCGGACTGAAAGACGGGATAGCGAATTCTGTCCCATCCTCCGGAGTACTGAATTCCATTTCCGACAAATGGAATACTATCCTGACTTTTACAGTCCGGAGTTCAGCCCCGACAAGAGTGATCCCATCCGGACTGAAATAGAGAGACATTTCCGATATGTCAGCACCTGCAGTCTTCGGAGACAGATCATATCTGACAGTCTGACGTCCGTTGAAAACAGCCTGACGCCCCGGTGTATCCCAAGAAAACTCGCTACCGATGTTCCGTACAAGGGCTGCAGGATTCACGAAAGCTCCTGATCCTGCCCAGACTGGTTCTATGACCACCTCTCTTGCTGCCGTATCTTCCGTACAAATGGACTTTCCATCACACCATATATCCAGTCCGTCTCCGGTCATCCTGTAAGATTCTCCCTGAACAACAATGTTTCCTCCTCCGGTAAGTGTCACATCCCTGTCCTCCATCTCATAACTGTATGAAAAACTGACCCTTGAGGAAGCAACTCTTTCCGCAAATGCTTTCACCGGGTCATCAGCCGCTTGGATACTGCCTGACACAAGAAGCCCCGACATAGATAAAAAGAGGCAGACAGCGACCCGGTATATAGATGAAGAAACTGTTTCTTTGAACATGACACCAATAATTCGGACTATGATCAGCCCATATATACATCAAGTATGCCTTGAAGCTCATCAAGATCCGCTACAAGGACCTGCCTTGGCTTCGAACCTTCCTGAGGGCCGACTATTCCGGCCGCCTCAAGCTGGTCCATTACCCTTCCTGCCCTCGCATATCCCATCCCGAGGCTACGCTGAAGATCGGATGTAGACCCTTTCTGCCGTCTGACCACATATTCGGCAGCCTCCCTGAAATTCTCATCCAGATTCTGCATATCGATCTCGCCTGCAGAACTCTCCTGGCCTGAGGCATCCGGTTCAGGAAGATAATACGGAGTGTTGTAACACTGCCTGTACCCTGTCTGGGCACCTATGAAATCCGTCACCCTGTATATCTCGTCCATACTGATCATAGCGCACTGCACACGTTCTATCTCCACTCCTGCATAGTAGAGCATATCACCCTTTCCTATGAGTTTCTCTGCACCGGGAGTGTCAAGTATAGTGTTGGAATCCACCCTGGTGGAGGTACGGAACGCAATCCTCATAGGGAAATTGGTCTTGATGAGGCCTGTCACGACATCTACGGACGGCCTCTGCGTGGCGATGATCACATGTATGCCCGCAGCCCTGCCTTTCTGCGCAAGACGTATGATCGACGTGGTTATATTCTTTGCCTGCGTCTTGGCCTCGGAGCCAGATGACACGGACATTATGAGATCCGCATACTCATCTATCACGACTACGATGTACGGAAGGAACCTGTGGCCCTCGTTCGGATTCAGATGCCTGTCCTTGTATTTCTCGTTATACAGCTTGACATTGTTGGCCGAAGTGACGCTCATCAGCTGATACCGCTCATTCATCTCCTTGCACAGAGACTGGAGAATGGCCTCCGCCTGCTTGGGCTGCTTGACAATCGCGTTCGACATCTCATCGTACTCGTTCGCTGCAGTCGGAAGGACAGCCAGATAATGTTTCAGCAGTTTCGAATAGGCATTGAATTCCACCATCTTCGGATCGATGAACACGAACTTGAGTTCCGAAGGGTGCTTTGCATACAGAAGGGATGAAACAATGACGTTAAGCCCGACAGACTTTCCCTGCTTAGTGGCACCGGCGACAAGCAGATGCGGAGCCTCGGCAAGATCAAAGACCTTTACATTCTGGGTTATCGCATAACCTATGGCTACCGGCAGCTCGAACTTGTTCTCCCTGAACGCATCATCGTTCAGAAGCGATTTCAGAGGCACTATGGATGGTTTCTCGTTAGGGACCTCTATGCCGACTGAATCGGTCAGCTTCACCACGCGGACTCCCTTGGCACCGAGAGCCATCGCTATATCATCTTCAAGATTCTTAATGGCGGATATCTTGACACCAGGAGCCGGGGTCACCTTGTACAGGGTGACAGTCGGGCCCTTGCAGGCGATTACCTTCTCCACCTGTATCTTATAATCCGACAGAGTTGTACGTATCTTGTTGTTGTTCCGTTCAAGCTCTTCCTTCGAGACATTGTGCCGGGATTCGGCATAATCGTCAAGCAGATCGATCGGAGGGAACTGATACCTGTCCAGTTCCGCCCGGGTGTCGATCCTCGGAAGCTCCTTTATTCCTTCTGTCGAGAGCTCCACCCCCTCCCGGATCTCCATTTCCGGCTCCTCGGGCTCTTCCTCCAATTCCTCACGCACCGTTATAGGATCATCTGTCCCGGTCGAAGGAAACGGTTCCGCCCCGACGCCCATCTCCGCATAACCGGTGACCGGAACAGGACCGGGCCGATCATTCCTGTGGATATCATCTTCGAGCAGATCCGGCTGCCGGGACACATATTCATCTGCCTTTCCACAGCCAGCGGATCCTTCAGATTCACAATGCCCGTCATCTTCATCAGTCCGTCCGGAACCAGCCGCCCCCGAAATATTACTATGCCTGACATCCGTCGAAGACTTCCTCTCCCAGGCATGGTCGCCCGCCTTGACAAACCATCTGGAAAACGCTCCGCTGGTATACAGCAGCCATATCACGACAAAGACAAGCAGACTCAGCCCTGTCACGATATATCCTGCAAGATTTGCAAGCCAGCCGACCACTGCAGCCCCGCATTCTCCGCCGAGTCCGCCGCCGAACAGGATGTCATTTCCGGCCAGCCCGGCGAAATAAGACAATATTGCAGATGAGAGGATTGCTCCCGAGACAGTGATCACTGTCAGGCGCGACACTCCCGAAACCGACTTACGGAAAAACATCTTCGCTGCCATTGCAGACAGGAGTGCAACTATGAAAAGACTGCCAAGTCCGAAACAGCGGCATACAAGAAAATAGCTCCACCAGAAGCCGAGTTTTCCACCCCAGTTGCCCACCTTGACTTTCCTGTCCATCATATCGGGGTCTGTCAGCAGGCTCTGGTCCGCCTGCCACGTGAACAGGTATGAAACGACAGACAGAAAGGAGAGCACGGCAATGACACCGATGACAAGACCGGATACTTTCATAAATCTTATCACAGTCTCATCGCTGAACCTCCGGGTCCCGGATGTTTCTTTCCTTTTTTTCTCTGTCTGCTGTCTGCGGGGCATATCTATTTGTTCCTCTGGTTTTTCCTCTGGTTGTTATATCTCTGGTAATGACGGTTTCCCTGACTGTTCCCCGGACGGGAGAAAGACGTATCAGAGGAAATCCTTGACAGGTGCATATCTTCGGGAACCTGTATCCTGCCTCCCGACAATTCCTCCATATCGTGGAATATGGTCTCGTCAGTGACAGAATCCTTGTTCCATATCAGATACTGCTGTCTCATATATCCTGCGATGGAATGGATCATGGCAGTCTTCACCTCGCCATCGGGAGCATCGGAGATAAGATTGATGATGCTTTCAATGTTGCGACCGTAGTGATAGGCCTTGATCGGGCTTTTCTTCATCGGAACCACGGCCGGAGGTACAGTGAATTTCTCCGGATTCGGCATCGGATATGGAGAATCGACGTCAAGGTTGAAATCCGCTATAATGAAAAGGTGGTCCCACAGCTTCTGCTCGTAGTTCTCCTGCAGATGCACCTGCGGGTTCACAATCTCCATCACCTTGACCACCGCCCTTGCCTGTTCATTACGTTTGTCCCTGTCCTCTATGGTCCTGAGATAGTCCACCATCTTCTGCACGTTACGTCCGTACTCCGGCAGCTTCAGACTCTTGCGCTCGGTATTGTAGAACAGCTTGCAGCCACTTTGCTCTTTACTTTCCATATTGCTGATCGGTATAGTTCAACACAAAATGCAAAGATAGCAAATTTTGTCCATCACTACAGAATTTCTTCCACATAATCATCAATCACGTACCAGACCGCCGCCCGGACGTCTCCGTATCCCATCTTTCTGTAGATATCTGCATAACCCGAGACCTGGGAAGCATATTCCGGCTTTTCTTTTCCGAATTTATAATCTATAACGAGCACCTTTCCATCAGGAAAAATCTCCACCCTGTCAGGCCTGTGCACCGTCCCGTCAGTATCGATGACATCCACCTCGTTTCTCACGACAGACAATCCGGAGAACCATCCCCTGCCTTTTGCAGAGGCGATTCTGTCAGACAGCAGCTTCCTTGAGGATTCTGCCTGGTCAATATCAAGACTGCCATCCAGCATAGACTGGCGGACAGCCATATCCAGATCATCCGGGACAGACACTCTGGAGAGGATATCGTGCAGGACAATGCCCTTCAGCCTGCCGGAAGCATCTATCCCGGCATCTCCCGATTCCGAAAAGAAATCCGACTGTCTCCGGCTCAGCAGAAGACGCGGCTCCCCTTCTTCAGGATTGAGAGGCCAGGACGGATAGGAGACAGTGAGCGGAAATATGTCTTCAGCACTGTTGCCGTGTCTCCAGTCCGACGGGACTGTCCCTATGGAGAATCTCTCGGATCCGTCGTCGCTGACAGACCGCTCCATATCCAGTTCCCTGCATATCCTTGTATATGCATAAAGGGCCTGGGAGAAATCGGAGAAATCAGGCCAGCCGTCTTCAGGCATCCCGTCGATGAAACTGTCCGATGGCATAGCCGCAATGATGTGCATTCCTTTCCTTGCCCTGGTAAAAGCCACATACAGCACATTGATATTGTCTATATACTGCCTGAGCAGTTCATCCCTGTAATCTTCAGAGAACAGGGTATGCATACTGTCGGGAGACAGCCTGACATCATATATGCCATCACATGGTTCCTCCAGTCCGGTGCCGGCAAGATCAGGCCGGCACCAGTGGCAGTCACTCTTGAACAGGGTGATCTTCTCTACAAAAGGCACTATCACATACTGGAAATCCAGTCCTTTTGACTTGTGTATCGTCATGACCCGTACCGAGTCACCCGTATCCGGAGAAGATATGGCAGGGTCCATTTCGGACCAGCGGGCCAGAAAGCCTCTCAGGCTGTTGCCCTCAAGTCTGGAATAGTCTGACACTGCATCCATAAAAGACTGGATATAAAGTACTTCCGACACAAAAAGAGATTCATCGTTCTTCATCAGCTCCCTGAGGAGGGATTCACACAGATTCTCCAGTGAATTGTATTCTTCAGGAATGCTGACATCGAGGGATGCCGACAGATATCCGCTTATGTCATCTTCCGGATTGTCCACGTACGAAAGCAGCGAGACCAGCCTGCGGACAATCACCGAAGACTTGACCTTCAGCGAATCATCCGTAATCACCTTTATCCCGTTCTCGATAAGAAAACCGGCCACAGCCGCACCGGATGCATTGTCCCTCACCAGTACCGCGATGTCAGAGAGCGCAGCTCCTCTCTCCCTGACCTCGTTGACCGAGTCGAGAATCTTCTGAAGAGACAGTTCCTTGCCGGAGAAAGTGATATCGACACTGCCGGGTTCGGATGACCGGCACTCCTGCCTCACATCCGAATAGATATCCGAGACAGCGTGTGTCTGTCCTTCGCAACCGGACTTCGCACTGTAGATCCTGTCAAGCTGCGATGCCGCCTGTCTGAAAAAGCTGTTGTTGAACTCCACTATGTTGCGACGGCTGCGGTAGTTAGTGTCAAGGACAGATACGGACACATTGTCGAATGTATTCTGAAGTTCATCCGCCAGGAGATTCCAGTCCGAACCACGCCAGCGGTATATACTCTGCTTCACATCCCCTACCACAAGGCTCTCACATCCTTTCCCTTCGCTCTCCTGCAGCAGCGGCAGGAAATTCTCCCACTGGATCCTGGCCGTATCCTGGAACTCATCCAGGAGAAAACTGTCATACCTGACACCTGTCTTCTCGTATACAAACGGAGCATCCGAACCGGCAATGATATCCTTCAGTATAGTATTGGAATCATCTATGCTCAATACGTTCCTCTCCTTCATCAATGCGAGGAACTCCCTGTTGACATCACCTGCAAGGCCGAGACCATACAGCTGCCCCCGGATAATATATGCCGTCCTGTAGACACTGTAAGGCTTGCCGAAAAGTCCACAGAAATCATTCAGCGGAGCCTCCAGCTCAGGATATACCTTGTCCAGCAGGCCGGATCTGGACTTCGGGAACCATTTCTGCGGATCGGCCGCCTTTGAAAAGAAAGAGTCAGACGGCATATCCACCGGCTTTCCGTTTTCCGCCGTGATGAACACCCTGGATATGAATCCTCTGTTGAAATGTTCTGGCGGCACCCCGGAAGCCTGCAATATCGCACCTATCCTTTCCTCCGCCGACAGCAGCATAGTCTCGAATCTGCGGATGGCCTTTGTACATGCCTTCCTCACCTCCGCCAGGTGCTCCCTGGAATAAGACTTCTGCACATCGATCCCGGACTTTTCCGCCATCTCCCTGTGTCCATCGGAAAATATCCTGGCGGCAATGGACTTCAGTTCGTTCTCCAGATTATACCTGCCTCCCTGTTCTATCTGTTCCATTGCACTGTCAGTCAGCCATCTCAATTTATCGGCATCTTTCTCTGTCAAGGCATCCAGCACCCTGTCCACACTTTCCGATATCAGGGAGTCCTTGTCGAGTTCCACCTGATATGATGAAAACTGGCCTATCTCCCTCGAGAAAGCCTTGAGAGTCTGCTGGAAAAACCTGTCTATAGTACTGACCGAAAATGCGCTGTAATCATGGAGAAGATTGCACAGTATTTCATCCGCGGCTTTCTGCAGCCCCTCCACATCGGGAAACATCGCCGGGACGAAATAATCCAGATAACCGGAATCATAAGGACTGTCAGCCAAGATGAAAAGCTCGTGCATTATCCTGCGCTTCATCTCGTCCGTAGCCTTGTTGGTAAAGGTGACGGCAAGAATATGACGGTACGCATGCCGGTCTTTCATCGACAGGAGAAGTTCTATGTATTTCCTGGCCAGATTGAACGTCTTGCCCGAACCGGCCGATGCTTTCATTATCCGTATCATCTTCCACAAATTTTCCTGAAATCACAATATTCGCACATTCCGGCATCTTCTGTCCTCCTGAACGGAACAGCGGTATCAGCCAGCTCATCAAGAAGGGAAGCCAGTCTCTCCTCCATCAGAGAGTAGAATCTCCCGCTCACAGGCACCGCCTTCACCTTCTCCCTGAAAAGTCCGGATGTCTGGTAGACAGAATTCAGTATCTCCGCCCTGACACCGTTCTCCTTCAGCAGAAGGTCATAGATAAAAAACTGCAAGGCGATCTTAGGCCTCCTGGCATTGTCATCCCCGAACACGGCATCAGCGATTCTGTCCGCATTGCCGTCATCGATGACAATGTCATCATCTGACACTTTTCCTGTCTTGTAGTCGCAGACACGGATCTGTCCCGGAGAGAAGCTGTCCACCCTGTCCAGATACCCCTTGAAATGGAATCCCCGATAATCCGTCATATATATCTGCTCTGTCCCTATTACGGTGAAAGCATCCGCTCCATTGTCGGCAAGCAGCTCGATATCCCTCTCTATTGTCTTGAGAACATATCTCACAATGACATCGGCGACAACGAGATTCCTTCCCGTCACCTCCGGGGTCTTGATCTGGCTGCATATCAGGCTTCTGACCTTCCGCCTTATCTCATCCCCACGATCCAGCCAGGATCTCAGATATGACAGTGTTACCCTCTCCTGATGAACGATGGCGTCCTTCCCCTCCGCATTGCGCCTCCGGTCCATATCATCATCCATTGCCATAGCCTCCTCGCCGGCAAACAGAGCCCACATCACGTTATGGTATACAGTGCCGAAAGTAGCAGTGTCAAGCGACTCGGCAACCTCTTCCTCCGCCTTCAGCCCCTTCACTGTCCCGTAATAGAACTTAGCCGGACAGGAGAGATAATTCTGCAGGGATGTCGCAGACAGATCCTTCCTTCTGATCTCCAGTACGTCCTCCTCTGTCTTCGGAATGTCAGGAAGCCCTCTGGCCTCGCCTATGCCGGCCCCGGCCACACGGCGCCTGACAGGGAGTCTGAAATGATAGACCAGCTGCTTTATGAACCTGCTCTCCTCCCCTGAATGCAGACCTTCCGTCCTCGAATCATAGATCATCCACACATTTTCGGCCCTCGCTATCATCCTGTAGAAATAATATGCCCACACAGCATCCTGATACTCGTATGTAGGAAGCCCGAACCCGCGTCTGAGTTCCGGAGGGATGAAAGAAGAACTGACTGCCTTCCGTGGGAAAGAACCTTCATTGGCGGACAGAATGACTATATTGGAGAAATCCAGCGCCCTGGTCTCCAGCGGCCCCATAATCTGAAGCCCTTTGAGCGGCTCTCCCTTGAAAGGCACGGTCTCCGGGCCGGCGACCTGCTCGAGCAGTCTGATATACGTGGCGGGCAGCACTGACAGTCCATACGAAGAAAGACGCACCACATCACAGTAATACGCTCTTGCGAACTCACTTTCTATGAGCATTGCATCCGACCTGCAGAACCTTGACGCAAGACCGGATATCACTTCAAGCTGATATCCGGCAAATTCCTTTATCTGGTCCGCGGATGTGGACTTCTGATCCTTAATGACAGGCCTGAATATCAGTTCAAGCAGCCGGCTCCCTGCAAGATCCTTCATAGGGACATATATCTTCCTCTCCTCCTTGATATGCCTGACAGTCTCTTCCGCAGTTTCATCTCCGGCAATGACCTTCCTGAAAATGCCGTTTGAAAAAATGGACCATACCTGCCTGTAATAGAAACTGTATTCACCGTCCCTCTCCCTGATATGCAGCTGCATTGATGATATGTCGCACATAAGGGAATAGAACGAACTGGAGGACATACTGTACCCCATTGTCACATTGATATCATTGATCTGGGGAGGTATGCTCTCGAGAAGAGGGATGAGAAGATGCTCATCGGGCAGGACTATGGCACAGTCTTCCCTCCCCCGTATAATGTCAGGGACAACCTTCACCTGCCCCACGGCAGAAGGGACGCTGATAACTTCCACCGAAGGCCGGCCAAGCCCACATATATCCCAGCTGTATCTCTGAGGAAACTCCCTGACATTGTCCTTCATAAAGAAAGACGACCTGTTGTGCCTGTCCGATATCATATCTCCGGAATAATCCCAGCAGAATTCAGCCACAGATGCATCCCGCATCTTCCTCATCAGCTTCTTCTCGCATTCATTCAGTGCATTGAGCCCCGTGAACACGAAACGGTCAATTTCCGGGAAAACTTCCTTAAGCATATCCGCCACCGGTCTCTTATCCAGTTCCGAGACAACACTCCTGTAGACCATACCCTCATATCCCAGACCCCTGTCCCGCAAGGACTGACCGAACATCCGGTACAGAGGTTCAAGCAAATTCCATATCTGGAGGAACCGTGCCTTGACATCCGGCCTGGTCGAACCGATATCAGCCGTAAGCCGGGATGTCCTTTCGTTGAAATGACTGACAAACCGCTCTATGGCCTGCCGCTGCCCTTCGGTAAGATAGGAATAGCTGTCATTGATGGATTTCAGGTCGGATACATTTGTAAAAAGCTGGTGGGGATCGGCCAGATACTTGTCCGTATCATTGAAATCTCCGAGAATGATATCACCCCAGAATATGAATTCGTCAAGAGGTTCCGCCTTGGGATTCAAGGCTCTGTAACAGTCATAGAGAGCGAGGAGCAGCGTCACCCTGTCCGCTACCGGAGTCCTGGCCAGAGTGTGGAAAAAGTCATTTTCCGTCAGCATCGGAGGCATCATTACCGGAGAATCCGTCCCCGATGCCGCCACTGTCTCCGCCAGATACTTCTGAAAGAATATGACAGAACGCCTGTTAGGAAATATGAAACAGCTTCCTGTCAATCTCCCCTCATTGTAATATCTCCCCGCAACCTGTCTAAGAAATGGAATCATCGGTATTGTATTTTATTCTGCAAATATAGGTACTGCTTGTGCCAAAGCTCTGCACACAGCGGTCAGTTCAATACAAATTTATGAATTTTATAAAATACCGGAAATAAACCTTGCGACAATACCGTTTTGAAAAAGTTTTAATTAAATTTGTAGGATTTATCAAATGTACGACACTATAAACTGTAATCAGAATATGACAGACCTGAAAAAAATCATCTCGAAGTTCAGCATTGAAGGGACCGTCTCGGATATAAGGCCGTTCGGTTCAGGACTTATAAACGACACATACAAGGTGGAGACATCTGAAAGCGGCTGTCCGGACTACATCCTGCAGCGCATCAACCACCACATATTCCAGGATGTAGATATGCTCCAGTCAAATATCGAAGCCGTGACCTGCCATATCAGGAAGAAGCTGGAGGCGGCCGGAGAGCCGGACATTGACCGCAAGGTGCTGCATTTCATTCCCACTCCGGAAGGGAAGACATACTGCAAGGATGAAGACAGCTGGTGGAGGATGATGGTGTTCATCCCGAACGCACACACATACGAGACCGTCAACCCGAAATTCTCATATTTCGCAGGCAGGGCATTCGGCAATTTCCAGTCAATGCTGTCAGATCTGGACAGGCCACTCGGGGAGACCATACCTGACTTTCATAATATGGAATTCAGACTCAAGCAGTTCCACGATGCCCTGGAGAAAAATGCCGCCGGCAGGGCAGATGAGGTAAAATATTATATAGATGAGATAGAGAAACGCTCCGAAGAGATGTGCAAGGCAGAACGCCTCCACAGGGAAGGACTACTGCCTAAGAGGATATGCCACTGTGACACCAAGGTCAACAATATGATGTTCGATGACAACGGCGATGTTCTCTGCGTAATCGATCTGGACACTGTAATGCCGAGCTACATATTCTCCGATTACGGAGACTTCCTGCGCACGGGGGCGAATACAGGGGCGGAAGATGACCCGGACCTCGACAAGGTGAATTTCAATATGGAGATATTCGAGGCCTTCACTAAAGGATATCTTGAATCCGCCAGATCATTCCTGCTTCCGGTAGAGATAGAGAATCTGCCGTATGCCGCAGCTCTTTTCCCGTATATGCAGTGTGTCAGGTTCCTGACCGACTACCTCAACGGGGACACTTACTACAAGATACAGTACCCGGAACACAATCTTGTCAGGACGAAAGCTCAGTTCAAGCTGCTCCAGAGTGTAGAGGAGCACATCGGGCAGATGAAGAAATATATAGCCGAAACACTGAAATAAATTTGCAGATAAATAAAATAGGTGTATCTTTGCAATTGTAATCATTTAGAATTATTCAAATTTACATACTCAATTAAAAGGAAGAGAATTATGAAGAAAAGATTCAGATGCCTCGTATGTGGATATATCCACGAAGGCGACAGCGCTCCTGCAGAATGCCCTATATGCCATGCCGGAGCTGACAAATTTGAAGAAAT
Organism: Candidatus Cryptobacteroides intestinavium; assembly: GCA_017694845.1. Classification (GTDB taxonomy): domain Bacteria; phylum Bacteroidota; class Bacteroidia; order Bacteroidales; family UBA932; genus Cryptobacteroides; species Cryptobacteroides intestinavium. The sequence continues at coordinate 36,201 of JADIMI010000003.1, read as the reverse complement.
CATAGAGACAGGGGACTCACTCGTCTGGGCAGATGAGCACAGGATAGGGGTTGCCAAGGATGTTGACCCTGAGATCCTGAAAGGACTTCGCGAACATTTCAACGGTGAATGCGGAGAAGTCGGAATGTATCTTGCCATGAGCCGTCAGGCAGACAGGGAAGGATATCCTGAGATCGCTGAAGCATTCAAGAGATATGCTTTCGAGGAGGCAGAGCACGCTGCACGCTTCGCAGAACTTCTCGGAGAATGCGTATGGGACACCAAGACAAATGTCGAAAGGAGAATGCTCGCAGAGCAGGGTGCATGCGAGGACAAGCTCCGTATCGCCAAGCTTGCAAAGGCACAGAACCTTGACGCCATCCACGACACTGTTCACGAGATGTGCAAGGATGAAGCCCGTCACGGAGCAGGTTTCCAGGGACTGTACAACCGCTACTTCAAGAAGTAAGACTGTCTCACGATATGCTGAAAGAGATGCCGCAGACCGCAGCATCTCTTTTTTTCATCAATACCCTGATTCGTGGCCGGACAGCCGGTATCCGGATCACCGGGGAAAGTATGCGTTTTTAATTTTGCTGTCTCGAACGGACTGATGCTCCGTGCGCAAAGACGCTCTACGGACCGCGAACAACGATATTTTGCAACAATCTGTCTTTCAACAAGATACAAATCAGTATTGTTCGCGGTCCGTTGTCCCGGCCTTCTGCTCCAGATTCTTCGCTTCGCTCAGAATGACAACGGAAGGGTGCTCAGGATGACATCCCTTGTCACCATAGACGCAGCCACAGGCGGAGTGAAAGATCTGGAGCACCACATTTGTTCTCCACATTTATTCCGCGCCTCGTCCTGCCCGTCTCGTATCCTTATTCCGCATCCCGTTCCTTATTGTTCTATGCACCCTGTCCTCCCCTGCACACATCTCCGGAGATATGCACAGGGACGATGCCATTGAAAGCGTATATAAAAAAACGGGTTTCGAAATCTGTTGATTTCAAAACCCGTCTGTTATCATCTACCGGTATCTCTCCGGCTGTTCCCTATCTGATTACTGCTCGTCCGGTCCCTGGTCATCCGGGCCATTCTGAGGCCCCTGCTGAGGTCCCTGCGGACCAGCCTGCTGCCCGCCCTGAGCGGCCTTGGCCATATCCTCGGAAGCGGCATGCCAGGCGTTGTTGAGCTGTTCGGTATACCGGTCGATATCGCTGACATTCTGACTCTTCACAGCCTCCTTCAGGCTTCCGAGAGCTGTCTCGATAGCGCCTTTCTTGTCTGAAGGGATCTTGTCACCGTACTCCTTGAGGTTCTTCTCCGACTGGAAGCAGAGAGCATCGGCGGCATTGATCTTGTCCACCCTCTCACGTTCAGCCTTGTCAGCAGCCTCGTTGGCCTTGGCTTCATCACGCATTCTCTTTATCTCATCATCGCTGAGCCCTGAAGAAGCCTCGATACGGATCTTCTGCTCCTTGCCGGTAGCCTTGTCCTTTGCGGATACATTAAGGATACCGTTGGCATCGATATCGAATGTGACTTCGATCTGAGGGACTCCTCTCGGCGCAGGAGCTATACCATCCAGATGGAATGTACCTATGGTCTTGTTGTCCTTTGCCATCGGCCTTTCACCCTGAAGTACGTGGATCTCTACTGAAGGCTGGTTGTCCGCTGCTGTAGAGAACACCTCTGACTTGCGCGTAGGAATCGTCGTGTTGGCATCGATAAGCTTTGTCATCACACCTCCGAGTGTCTCGATACCGAGTGAAAGCGGAGTGACATCAAGCAGAAGGACATCCTTGACATCTCCGGCCAGCACACCGCCCTGGATTGCAGCACCGATAGCCACGACTTCATCCGGGTTCACGCTCTTGTTCGGAGCCTTGCCGAAGAATTTCTCGACGATAGCCTGGATTGCCGGGATACGTGTCGAACCTCCGACAAGCAATACCTCATCTATCTCCGAAGCCTGCAGTCCGGCATCAGAAAGCGCCCTGCGACAAGGCTCGATGGTCCTCTGGATAAGGTCATCGGCAAGCTGCTCGAACTTGGCCCTTGTCAAAGTCTTTACAAGATGCTTAGGAATACCGTCAACCGGCATTATATAAGGAAGGTTGATCTCTGTAGAAGTCTGGTTGGACAGTTCTATCTTGGCCTTCTCGGCAGCTTCCTTCAGCCTCTGGAGAGCCATCGGATCCTTCTTCAGGTCAATGCCGCCGTTCTCGGAAGCGAACTCTGATGCCAGCCAGTCTATGATGACCTGGTCGAAATCATCACCGCCGAGGTGGGTGTCACCGTTCGTTGATTTAACCTCGAACACTCCGTCACCAAGTTCAAGGATAGAGATATCGAATGTACCGCCACCGAGGTCGTACACTGCGATCTTCATATTCTTCTCTGTCTTGTCCAGACCGTAGGCAAGAGCGGCAGCCGTAGGCTCGTTGATTATACGTTTCACATCAAGACCCGCAATCTTGCCGGCCTCCTTGGTAGCCTGACGCTGTGAGTCGGAGAAGTACGCAGGCACAGTGATGACAGCCTCTGTAACCTCCTGTCCCAGATAATCCTCCGCCGTTTTCTTCATCTTCTGGAGAATCATTGCAGAGATCTCCTGAGGAGTATAGAGACGTCCGTCTATGTCGACGCGCGGAGTGTTATTGTCACCCCTGACAACTTTGTACGGCACACGCTCGATCTCCTTTGTCACCTGATCATAAGACTCACCCATAAATCTCTTTATGGAGAACACTGTCTTGTGAGGATTGGTGATAGCCTGACGTTTCGCAGGGTTTCCTATCTTCCTTTCCCCTCCATCGGTGAACGCTACGACAGAAGGAGTGGTCCTCTGTCCCTCATTGTTTATGATTACGGCAGGCTCGTTACCTTCCATAACCGCCACGCAAGAGTTCGTGGTTCCTAAGTCAATTCCAATAATTTTTCCCATAATATCTATCTCCTATTTTTTCGTTTCTCTACCCGTTCCCGACCGGTCTTTCCGGTCTCTCCGGGGCAGCCTGCCTCCAGGTCCTTGCAGTTGCTGCAGACAGACGCGAAGCCATATATCTAATGCCGTGCCAACGGCAGAGGATACAGAATAATATGCCAAATTGTCAGAAATATTGGCAGATGATGACAGAAAGAGTATATTTGCAGCCATTATGGAATACAGGACATTGACAGACAAGGAATATGAGGATATTGCCGGCCGCATCCTCTATGAAGACAACCATATCATTGTCATAAACAAGAAGGCCGGAGAGATCACACAGGGGGACAGGACCGGGGATGAGCCGCTCGGAGACCTGCTCAAGGCATTCATCGCGCAGAGGGATGCAAAACCGGGGAAAGTATTCATCGGAATACCGCACAGAATCGACAGGCCGGTCAGCGGAATTGCAATGTTCGCAAAGACATCCAAGGCACTGGAAAGACTCAATGCGATGTTCCGCGATGGTGATGTCCACAAGTTCTACTGGGCACTTGTCTGCCGCGAACCGGTCCCTGCGGAAGGAGAACTTGAAGACTGGCTCTACAGGATAGAGAGACAGAACAAGACATATATATGCAGGCCCGGGAACAGGAGGGCGGATGCAAAACTTGCAAGGCTCAGATACAGACTCATCGGAAAGACAGAGAGATACTTTCTCGTGGAAGTCCAGCTGCTTACCGGACGTCATCACCAGATCCGCTGCCAGCTCTCGGCCATCGGCTGCCCGATCAAAGGTGACCTCAAATACGGGGCCCCCCGTTCAAACCCGGACGGAGGGATATCACTCCACGCACGTATGATAACTTTCGTCCATCCGGTGAAGAAAGAAGAGATCACTATAGAAGCTCCAGTCCCATCATCCTGGAAAGGCGTAAGCAGGCAATAAGCGACATCTGTCAATACAGTACGAAATCCGATACATTCTTTATGCCGACCAGTCCGAAATAGGAAGCGGCTATATCACCTCTGACGCATACGCGGCTGCCTACAAGTCCTGGATTGGATACAAGATTCAGCGCATCCCGGACATCTCCGGATGGCAGCTGGACCGCAATGCATGATGACTTTTCGCTGACGGAAGCCCGTGCCGCGATCGCGAGGCTGGTCGCCGAGTCAAACGGAGGCTCGAATGATATTCCTGTGTCGGAAGAAGAGAGGTCGCCTCCCACTATATAGCCGCTCACCCAGACATCCTTCCGGCCCACACTCGTTTTCGCAAGCGCTACAGTCATTGCATTCTGCGGGCTGTCCCCCTTAAGGGCCTCTTCACCTATCACATAGTCTTCCGCTGTCCATATCCTTGATGTATCGACACTGACCGTAATACCTTCGCCCTGGACTCCGGCCGATGCCACATCAAGCCTGACAGAAAGGATCTCCCTCGGCTCCAGGGAACGGGTCATAAGGACCGACTCCTTTCCCGCATCTCCAAGCACCACTGACACACTGCCAGGAAGGAAATAGGCTATACGATCCTCCCGGTAGCTGTACATCAGCTGTCCGTCCTCCCCTCTTACAAAGAGCACCCCTTCAGGATATGCAGTCAGGAAATCAGGACTGATATCCAGCCTTATACCGGAATTGAGCTGAGTGCATATCAGGCCGGCATCCACCGTACCTCCGGCCGGAACCACTATGCACTGGTCATCCCCGTACTGCGGAGAGGCGAATGCGGGACGGGAGAACTCCTCTGATCTGATACTGACGGTACAGCTTCCGGCCGGGACCGTGACAGCCTCAGGCGATCTCCCGTACGGCCCATCATATACTGTCGAACCGTTACAGTCAACTATCTTCAGGATAAAGTCATTTGTATCCGGCACCTCCTCGCCCGCCGATCTGGGGACCGGAAGGCTCTGCGAAAGGAAACAGAGACGGATCTGTCCTGTCTGCATCGGCCCGTCCCCCTTCCTGCAGGAAACCGCAGGCAATATAAGAATCATTGTAAACACTGCTGCCAGAACTGCTGCGCAGAACCTTCCATTTGTCACATAATCTCTTTTCATCATTCTCCGCTTTTAATTCAACATTTCCGTACAAGCTGTACGGCATCGGCAAAATTATCGACAGCGGATCTTCCCTGCAACAGGCAGAAAAAGGTTTTTATGTTTCAAGTATATGTTTTTTAATATTCCCGGAAAAAATCATCTGTTTCATTATAATATACAGACAAAAAACGCGGGGAGGATTATTGCTAATCCACCCCGCTACTTACTTAACCTAAACTTAAACTATGAAAAACTTCGGTGCAAAAATAGAGAAAAATCTCTATTCTGCAACATCCACAGCCCTTATTTTTGCATATTTGAGCAAAAGGATCTTTTCCCCGAAATCATCGAATACGATCTTCGCCTTCAGATCAGCCGGACTGCCGGTAATCTCAAGAATTTTCCCGTATCCGAACCTGTTGTGCTCAACCCGCTGGCCCGCAGAGAGCTGCAGTACCGGTGTAGGGACAAATTCCGAGTCAGGCACCCTGACAGGAGCTGCAGTATGCGGCCTGCGGAACGGAGTGACTCCGGAATTGCCGGAAGAATGCGTTTTCTTTCCCCAGAAGGCCGGAGTCGAGGTTGACACGGATTCAGCCCTGCCATCCGGAAGAGGATTGGAAATATACTGACGGTCTATCTCCCGGATAAAGCGGCTCGGTTCATTTGATTCTGATTTCCCGTTCCTCATACGTGTAGTGGCGAATGACAGACTGACAGCTTTCTCGGCCCGTGTCATGGCCACATAGAACAGCCTCCTCTCTTCCTCGATATCGCTTTCCGAAGCCAGGCCTCCTCCTGAAGGGAAAAGATTCTCTTCCATTCCCGCTACATAGACATACGGGAATTCAAGTCCTTTGGAAGAATGCACCGTCATCAGCGCTATCCTGTTGGTCGCATCCTCGCCCGACTCCATATCGACTGCGCTGAGAAGCGAAATGTTTTCAAGATAATCGGCAAGCGACACCGGAGGGAAGTCTTCCTCTGTCAGTTCCACGCCTTCCCCGACATTGCCTTCTGCCTGCATTTCCTCGAAATAATCATTGTTCCTCTCTTCTATATATCCCTTTATACTGTTGAGAAGTTCATCTATATTGGCCGCCCTGGACTGCCCCTCAATGCTGTTGTCCGACTTGAAGAAGGCATACAGGCCTGAATCCAGGGCCGCCGCTGTCGCCACGGAATATGCATCAGCGGATGCCGACTTCACTGTCAGTTCCATAATCATTTTGCAGAAATCCCTAATCTTCTTGATTGCAGCCGCCTTCAGCCCGTATGTCTCCAGATCCTCCGCAAAGGCGGCCTTCATCAGAGATACCCCGTGATTATGGGAAGCCGCCATTATGGCTGCCAGAGACGTATCCCCGATACCTCTGGCCGGCCTGTTGACTATCCTTTTGAAAGATTCATCATCGTTCGGATTGACCACAAGCTTGAGATATGCCATCATATCCTTCACTTCGGCCCTGTCAAAGAATGAATTCCCGGAATAGATCATATATGGAAGATTCCTTTTCCTCAACGCCTCCTCCAGCGCCCTCGACTGGGAATTGGTCCTGTACAGTATGGCGAAATCATTGTACTGTGCGTGCTCTGCCTGCATCCTGGCTATAATGGAGGAGACTATCAGCAGAGCCTCCTCCCCTTCGGAATACGCCTGGATGAGCCTGATCTTCTCCCCTTCATCCCCCATAGAATAGCATTTTTTCGGAATCCGGGCACTGTTCCTTGATATCAACGAGTTGGCAGCATCGACTATGACCTTGGTAGAGCGGTAGTTCTGTTCGAGGCGGAAAGTCCTGTTGTCAGGGTAGTCCTTGCGGAAATTGAGGATATTCTCGATCTTCGCTCCGCGGAATGCATATATGGACTGCGAATCATCGCCCACGACACAGATATTGCGGTGCTTCACCGACAGTTTCTTAAGGATCAGATACTGGGCGAAATTCGTGTCCTGGTACTCATCCACCATTATATAGTCAAAACGCGACGAAAGGTCTTCCAGAGCTTCGGGATTATCCTTAAGCAGCACATTCATATTGAGAAGGATGTCATCGAAATCCATCACTCCCGCCTGCCTGCATTTGGCATCATACAGCCTGTATATTTCGTATATCTTCGGCCGTTTCACCGCTGTATCGTTCTGAATGGCCATCTGGTTGCGGGAATATGCCGCGGCGGTGACAAGATTGTTCTTCGCCATGGATATCCTCGACAGGACTGTCTTCGGCTTGTATATCTTGTCATCAAGCTGCAGTTCCTTCAGACATGTCTTTATCGCGGATATGGAGTCGCCGGTATCATATATCGTGAAACCCGAAGGATAGCCGAGACTTTCAGAATATTCCCGAAGAAACCTGATGAATACGGAATGGAACGTCCCCATCTTAAGTTTCCGGGCCTTCCTCTCCCCTACCATTATGGCAATCCTCTCCTTCATTTCCGAAGCCGCCTTTTTCGTGAAAGTGAGGGCAAGGATCCTTTCTGGGTCCGCCCCGTTTTCAAGGATATACGCTATCCTGCTTGTCAGGACCCTCGTTTTTCCTGAACCCGCTCCCGCCACTATGAGCACCGGTCCATCAACACAGGTGACAGCATTTCTCTGCTCGCTGTTCAACCCCTCTAATATAGTACTCTTTTCCTGTTCCATAATGGACGCGAAGATAAGCAAAACATTTTGATGCTCCCTCTTCAATCCGACAAAAATCCGGAATGACAGAAACGGATTCACAGACGGGACATAAAAAGGCGGCCTGTACGCCGCCTCTAAATATTGACATCGGACAGGACCGCCTATTCCATAGACTTCGCTATCCCCATCTGAAGACCTCTGAGTTCCGCTATGCCGCGAAGTCTTCCATAGCAGGAATAGCCAGGATTGGACTTGCGTCCGAGGTCATCGCACATCTGATGCCCGTGGTCCGGACGGACCGGGATACTTACCTTGCGACGCTGCTGAACCTCCAGAAGTGCTTTCATCATCCCGTACATATCCACATCCCCTTCAAGATGGTTGGCTTCGTAGAAATTACCTTCCGCATCCCTTTTTGTGCTGCGCAGATGCACGAATCCGACCCTGTCACCGAACTCCCTCAGCATCGCGACACAGTCATTGTCCGCCCTGACTCCGAACGACCCCGTACAGAGACAGAGTCCATTGGAACGGTTCGGCACAGCCGCTACAAGCTTCCTGAAATCTTCGGCCGTGGAAAGGATACGCGGCAGTCCGAGAATCGGATATGGAGGATCATCAGGATGAATGACCATCTCCACACCGCACTCATCCGCCACAGGACATATCTCGGAAAGGAAATATATCAGATTGCTGCGGAGTCTCTCGGCATCTACGCCATCGTACCTTGCAAGAGCCTCCCTGAACTGGTCAAGGGTGAAACTTTCCTCGCTGCCAGGAAGACCTGCTATCATATTTCTCGTTATCAGTTCTATCTCCGCGGCATCCATCTGCTCATAACGTGCCTTTGCCTTGGCTATATCCTCCTCGGAATATTCACTGAATGCAGCAGGCCGTTTCAGTATGAACAGATCGAAAGCCATAAACGCAGCCCTCTCGAACCGGAGAGCCCTGGATCCATCCGGCATCTCATACGCAAGGTCAGTCCTCGTCCAGTCGAGAACAGGCATGAAATTGTATGTCACGCAATAGATGCCGCACTCGGCCAGATTCCTGAGTGACTGCTTGTAATTGTCGATATATTTCTGGAAATCGCCTGTCTGGGTCTTGATATGTTCGTGGACAGGTACGCTTTCCACTACACTCCACACAAGTCCGGCATCGGCGATCATCTTCTGCCTCTTGCGGATTTCCTCTACGGTCCAGACCTCCCCGTTAGGGATATGGTGCAGTGCGTGCACGATATCGGTAACTCCTGCCTGGCGGATATACTGCAGGCTGACAGGGTCATTGGGCCCGTACCAGCGCCAGCTTTCTTTCATCAGATACATTTTGGTGTCTTTTTAATTTTTCTATATATTATTGAATATCAGATTCTTCGCTTCGCCCAGAATGACAATGCGATTGTTAAACGACAATGTAGTCGTTCGGAATGACAATGTGATTGCTCAGAATGACAATGAGTCGTTCGGAATGACGTCAGGGTCAGATGCTGAAGGCATCGAATCCGCCATCAACCACCGCCACTGTTCCGGTCACTGCCCTGGATGCATCGGATGCAAGCCAATGCAGGGTTCCAAGGAGCTCCTCAGGCTCGAGGAAACGCCCTACCGGAGTATGCGCAAGAATAGTATGCGACCTGTCGGTCAGGCTTCCGTCAGGATTGGTAAGCAGTGTCCTGTTCTGGTTGGTCAGAAGGAAACCCGGAGCAATCGCGTTGACTCTCAAGCCTTCCCCGAATTTCATAGCCAGCTCTGCGCACAGCCACTTGGTCCAGTTGGCCACCGCCGCCTTGGCGACACCGTAGCCTGCAACTCTTGTAAGAGGCCTGAGGGCAGACTCGCTGGCAAAATTGATGATAGATCCTGACTTCTGCTCCACCATTGCCTTTGCAAAGACCATAGTCGGGATAATAGTGCCGAACAGGTTAAGCTCGGTGACTTTCTTGACGGCATCTACATCAAGGTCGAATATACTCTTGTCAGGAGGAACCGTCGCCGAGGCCATATTTCCGCCGGCTGCATTAAGGAGGATATCGATCCTGCCGTACATCTCCATTATCCTGGCATAGTTGTCTTCAAGGACAGACTTGTCCAGGACATTTGTAGCGAGGAAGCAGGCCTCCCCTCCATCGGCCTTGATCTCAGAGACGATCTTTGCCCCGAGTTCCGAAGCACGCTCCAGATCCAGCAGCACCACTTTTGCACCCTGGGAGGCGAAGTATTTGACAATAGTCGTTCCCAGAATTCCGCAGGCACCGGTCATCACCGCCACCTTGCCTTTGATATCAAAATAATTCTTTACCATAATATAATGTTGATTTGATTTCTAAAGCACATTGTTGCCGTGCGCGCACACAACAACTATTGGTTACAAAAGTAGACATTTTTATCGAAAGGACAAAATCACAGGACAAATATACTTCGAGCAATATTCGGGAACTATGGATCAATTTGCACGAATTCAGCTTGAAAAATTTGATAAATCAGGAAGAAATACCAATATTTGCACTATTGTATAATCGCACGGCACGGCAACGTATTACAGGCCAACCACCTGAATACTCCGCCGGTGCTGCGCACAGAAACACGGACAAATGGCTAAACAGGTAAAAATCAAGGATATTGCACAGATGGCCGGGGTATCGGCCGGCACGGTAGACAGAATACTGCATAACAGGGGTAATGTTTCAAAAGCAAGCCAGGCGGCCGTAGAGAAGGTTCTGTCCGAAGTCGGATACAGATACAACATACATACATCGGCAGTAGCCCTGAGAAAAGGATACGATATAGTCATAAGCATACCTTCCGCAAACAAAGGAGAATACTGGGGAGCGATACAGGAAGGCATCGAGCACGCCCTGGATGAATTCTCCGACATCAATATAAACTGTACATACTCTTTCTACAACCAGTTCGATGCCTATTCGTGCCGGTCGGCTTTCGACAGCATCATAGAAAGTTCTCCGGACGCCGTGATAATAGGGCCTACATTCATAGAGGAGACCAAGGAGCTCTGCAACAGGCTCACTGACAAAGGGATTCCGTTCGTGTTCGTGGATTCCGCAATCGATGGCACATCTCCCATCGCCACTTTCTCCACAGACCAGTATGGCTGCGGATTCCTGCTGGGAAAGCTGCTGCATTCGATAACTCCCGACGGAGGAGAGTTCGCCCTCTTCAGGAACCAGAGAGCCGGCAACAGGAGCGCCAACAACTCCGTGGAAAGGAAGAAAGGCTTTGATGACTATTTCGAAAGCATCGGGCTGACCGATATGGTACACGAGTCATCTTTCTCGGTCATGAATCCAGAGGACAATGAAAAGGACATCCTTGAATTCATGGAAAAATTCCCTCGTACCAGAAGCATAGCTGTCCTGAATTCCAGAGGATACATTATAGCCGACATACTTGACAGTCTCGGGATCGGGAAAGTGAAGATGATATCTTTCGACCTGACTGCCAATAATGCAAGATGTGTAAGGAGTGGAAAGATCGAGGCCCTGCTCTGCCAGCGTCCTGCCCTGCAGGGGTTCCTTGCAGTGAAGGCTGCAATCAGATATCTGCTTTACAACAAGATGGATATGCCGGAGCACACCATTATGCCTATAGACATAATAATGAAACAGAATCTTGACTATTACAGGGAATTTCTCGACATATAGACATACGGAGGAGCCGACCCCAAAGGGTCGGTTTCTTTCATTCTATAGAACAGGGAAGAATTGGCGGAAGGCATGACAAAGTTCCGCTTTGCACCATCCACCCTTCGGACGAGTTCGTCATTGGCTCTCTCGTACTGCCTGGAGCCGCACACGAGACCGCAGACGGACTGATGCCCCGTTCCGGCAGGGAGGGACCACGAACATCAACTTTTTGTAATCCACTGAAACACAACGCAATACAAAACAACCTTGTTCGCGGTCCCCTCAAAAAAGTGGGGACCGCGAACGACCGATTTTTGTAATACATTAATATTCAGAGAGATACGAAAATACCGTGTTCGCGGTCCGTAGGCAGCCGGAGGTGATGGATAGAGGTAATTATCAGATTCCTCGCTGCCGCACGGAATGACATTCCTTGTCATCATAGAAGAATCTCCTCCCTTGTCACCATAGCTGCAGCCGGTTCTCTGTCGTCCTGAACGGAGCTGGCTTTCTGTCATCCTGAACGGAGCCGGAGGCGGAGTGAAGGATCTGGTGCACCACATCGCTTCTCCACATTGGCAGCCGCTGGTGATTCCATAGGAGATATGCGCCCCGATGATGCCACTGAAGGCGTATACCAGGGGTCGGCCGCGCATATCTCGACATTTGCATAGAGATATGCGCCCCGATGATGCCACTGGGAGCGTATATCGAGGGGTACCGGTGCATATCTCCCGTCCTCCATCTACCTCGGCCAGGGAGGATGCTTTCTCCGCCTGCATAGACGAAAAGGGAAAGTCGATGAACTGATACCCTCGTGGAGAATTGTTGTCTTATGCGCAGAGCCACGTCTCTGCGCACGGGCCCTTCAATATATGCTCTGTATGGCATCATCTGGGATGCTGTTTCGGACGGTATTTGGAACAGATTCTTCGCTGACGCTCAGAATGACAACGAGAGGACGCTCAGAATGACAGTAGGCAGCAGCTCGGAATGACAGGAAGCCGAAGCTCAGAATGACAGTAACCGGTGATCCAAAATATCTTTCGCATAAACAAAAAGGAGGCTGACCTTTTTTGGGGGTCAGCCTCTGCTGCAGCGTCAGGGGCAATATCCTAGAAATTGAAATACCTGGCTGCGTTGTTGTACGAGATGTCCTTTACCATCTGATGGATGAACGGCATCTCGCTCCTTGGCAGCCTGCCTTTCTCCAGATCCTCGCCAAGCACCGAGCACAGGATCCTGCGGAAATACTCGTGACGCGGATATGAGAGGAAGCTGCGACTGTCTGTCAGCATTCCCACGAAACGGCTGAAAAGTCCCAGAGCAGAAAGCGCGTTCATCTGCTTGCGCATTCCATCCTCCTGGTCAAGGAACCACCAGCCGGACCCGAGCTGCATCTTTCCCGGCACCGTTCCATCGTTGAACGTATATGCCATTGTCGCAAGAACCTCATTGTCCTTAGGGTTCAGGTTGTACAGAATCGTCTTTGCGAGCTTGTCCTCCATCGCCAGAGTGTTGAAGAACTTGTGGCCTGCAGCAGCGCACTGGACATCATGGATGGCATCATATCCGGTATCAGGACCGAGAACATTGAACATTCTGGTGTTGTTGTCACGGATAGCTCCTATATGGAACTGCTGCACCCAGCCTTTCTCATAATCCATACGGGCGAAATCAAGCAGAATGGCGCTGCGGAACTTCAGAACCTCCTCCCTTGACGGCATCTGTCCCGCAAGAGTGTTCCTGAATATTCTGTCGATCTCCTCCGGGGTGAAATCTTCAGCATAGAAAGTCTCCAGGCCATGGTCTGACAGCCTGCTGCCCATCGAGTGGAAGAAGTCGTGCCTCCTGCGCAGGGCATCGATGAGGTCCGCGTATCCTGAGATCTGGACTCCCGAGACACTTTCCAGTCTGGATATATATTCCCTGTACTGCTCGGGCTTCTCTATCACCATAGCCTTGTCCGGTCTCCAGGCAGGCAGGACCTTCACTCCGAACGGATGCTCGCTGATATATCTGTGATACTCCAGACTGTCAGCCGGGTCATCCGTCGTGCATACGACCTTGACATTGAAGCGCTTCATCAGAGCCTGTCCCCTGTATTCCTCGGTCTGCAGCTTCTCCGTACACTCGTCATAGATGGCCCGTGCCGTCTGCGGACTGAGCAGCTCATAGATTCCGAATACCCTTGCCAGTTCCAGATGAGTCCAGTGGTACAGAGGGTTACGCATTGTATAAGGCACTGTCTCGGCCCACTTCTCGAACTTCTCATAACTGCTGCGGTTCCCGGTAATGAATTCTTCCGGGACTCCGTTGCCCCTCATAGCACGCCATTTGTAATGGTCTCCCCCGAGCCACACCTCGGTCAGATCCTTGAACTGATGATTCTCCGCAATCTGCGCAGGGACAAGATGGCAATGATAGTCTATTATCGGCATCTTCTCCGCACTCTCGTGGTACAGCTCCCTTGCATATCCGTTCACAAGCATGAAATCTTCATTGATGAACTTCTTGTCCACCACTCCGTCAATGCTTTCCTTGACTTTTGACAGTATGTCCATAATATTATTTAGTAAAATTGTCCTCGCAGGAAATCAGTGAAGCAAATTTAAGCCTGCAGCACAACGCCTGCATATTAAATTCTTTCAAAAATCATTGAATAATTATCAAAGGCCGGTAAATATAACAATAATTCCGTTAACGGACACGGAAATTTACTACTTTTGGGAAAAATATAAACAGGTCATATATGGAAACACTTAAAGAATTGAACAGGAAGACAGCAAGGGCAGAGAAACGCCCGGACAGGATCATTCAGTTCGGAGAAGGCAATTTCCTCAGAGCCTTTGTGGACTGGATCATATGGAAGACCGACCAGAAGACAGGCTTCAATGCAGGTGTAGTCGTAGTGCAGCCTATCGAGAAAGGGATGATCGACATGATAAACGCCCAGGATGGGCTGTATCATCTGAATCTCCAGGGTATCGACAAGGGACAGGCCGTGGATTCGATAGAAATGGTGGATGTCATCAACCGCGGCATCAATCCGTACAGAGAATTTGACCAGTATCTCGCCCTTGCGGAAAACCCAGACACAAGGTTCATCATATCCAATACGACCGAAGCGGGAATCGCATTCGACCCTCAGTGCAGATTCACTGACAGACCGGCGGCATCCTACCCCGGCAAGCTGACCCAGCTCCTGTACCACAGATACGAATATTTCAAGGGGGACAGGTCCAAAGGCTTCATAATCCTTCCTTGCGAACTTATATTCCTCAACGGCAAGGAGCTCAAGAAATGCATCCACCAGTACATCGACCTCTGGCAGCTCGGGGACGGGTTCAGGGAATGGTTCGACACTGCATGCGGAGTCTACTGCACCCTCGTGGACAGGATAGTACCTGGATATCCCAAGGACAATATAGATGAGATCCACAAAAGGATCGGATACAACGACAGGATCGTCGTAAAAGCCGAGATCTTCCATCTGTGGGTCATCGAGGCCCCTGCGGAGATAGCAGAGGAATTCCCTGCGGACAAGGCCGGGCTGAACGTGCTCTTTGTCCCGAGCGAAGCCCCCTACCACGCAAGGAAGGTGACTCTGCTGAACGGTCCGCACACCGTGCTTTCACCTGTAGGATACCTTTCCGGCCTGGACACGGTCAAGGAATGCGTGGAAGATCCGGAGATCGGAAGATTCGTGCATAAAGTGATGTTCGATGAGCTGCTTGAGACTCTCGACCTTCCGAAAGCCGAGCTCGAAAAGTTCGCATATGCTGTCATCGAACGTTTCGTCAACCCTTATGTCAAGCATTTCGTGACCAGCATAATGCTCAATTCATTCCCTAAATTCAAGACCCGCGACCTTCCTGGTCTGAAAATCTACCTGGAAAGGAAAGGAGTCCTGCCTCAGGGGCTTGTGCTCGGCCTGGCAGGTATAATCACCTACTACAAGGGAGGGATGAGAGGAAATGTCGAGATCGTCCCTGCCGATGACCCTGAGATTATCGCGCTCCTGAAAGACCTCTGGGCTTCCGGAGACACAAGGAAAGTTGCGGAAGGAGTTCTCGGGGCCGAATTCATCTGGGGAGAGGACCTCAACGGCATACCCGGACTGACAGATGCTGTATCGGGAATGCTGGCCCTTATCCAGAAGGAAGGAATGCGGGCTGCCGTCAGGTCAATATTGTAGAAACGCAGACAATATCGGTTACAGAATGGCTAAACTGATAAGAATCAATCCTCTTGACAATGTGGCCGTGGCTGTCGACAATATACGGCCGGGAGAGGAATGCTTTATAGATGGAGAGACCATCTCCGCCGCAGACATCATTCCCGCCGGGCACAAGATGGCATTGAAAGACATTGCCGAGGGCGAAAATGTAATAAAGTATGGATTCCCTATAGGGCATCTGACAAAACATGTGCGAAGAGGCAGTCTTGTCGACCACAATATTCTGAAAACCAATCTCGAGGGCATACTGGAGTATACTTACACTCCTGACCTCGACTCTGTCGCACCGGCAGCGTCCGAGGCCACATTCAGAGGCTTCAGACGCTCCGATGGACAGGTAGGGATAAGAAACGAACTGTGGATAGTACCTACAGTCGGCTGCGTGAACGGGGTCGCCGAGGCAATATGCAGGCGGTTCAGGGAAGAACTTCCGAAATACCATACCATCGATGCTGTCAAGGCGTTCACCCACAACTATGGATGCTCGCAGCTCGGAGACGACCACCAGAACACAAGGCGCATACTTGCCGATATGGTACATCACCCGAATGCAGCCGGAGTGCTGGTCATATCACTCGGATGCGAAAACAACCAGCTCTCTGCATTCAGGGACCTTACAGGCAAGGTGGATGAAGACAGGGTGAAATTCATGGAATCCCAGAAGATAGAAGGAGATGAAGTGGAATACGGTCTGAAACTGCTTCGCAGCATCGCCGGAGCCACCGTCACGGATCACCGTGTGGATGTGCCTGTCAGCGAGCTGAAGGTCGGCCTGAAATGCGGAGGGTCGGATGGGTTCTCCGGCATAACGGCGAACCCTCTCCTGGGACGTTTCTCCGACTGGATAGTATCCCAGGGAGGAACGACCGTCCTGACAGAGGTGCCCGAAATGTTCGGGGCGGAGACCCTGCTTATGTCCAGATGCAGAGACGAGCAGACATTCGAACGGACAGTCCGCCTGATAAATGATTTCAAGGAGTATTTCATGAGAAACGGACAGCCGGTATACGAGAACCCTTCACCGGGAAACAAGGCCGGGGGAATCTCCACGCTTGAGGAGAAATCTCTTGGCTGTACCCAGAAATCCGGAAGGACGAACGTCAACGGGGTGCTCGGATACGGGGAGAGGCTTTCCGAGAAAGGGCTCAATTTGTTGAGCGCCCCCGGCAATGACCTTGTCGCATCGACCGCGCTTGCCGCAGCAGGCTGCCAGATAGTGCTTTTCACGACAGGAAGAGGGACTCCGTTCGGGACATTCGTGCCTACAGTGAAGATCTCATCCAACTCGCATCTTGCTGCATCCAAGCCCGGCTGGATAGATTTCAACGCTGGCGTTATCGCGGACGGAAAAGCCACGGCACAGACAGACGATGAATTCATAGATTTCGTGATCTCGGTGGCATCCGGTGCACGTGTATGCAACGAAAAGGCAGGTTACAGCGAAATCGCCATCTTCAAGACAGGGGTCACCCTGTGATTTTCCGTGACTGGTAACGGAAATTTTGTATTGTTCGAATTTTTATCTACATTTGTGGCTGGCCCGAAACGGGCCGGCCATTTTGTCAACTATAAACGATCATTATATGAAAATCAACAGCGAAGTACGGTATGCTTCACATCCGAATGATGTAAAGCATTATGACACAGCCCAGCTGAGAGAACATTACCTTATGGAGAAAGTGTTCTCGGCGGACGAGATCAATCTCGTGTATACAATGCACGACAGGATGATAGCAGGAGGAGCGATGCCTGTAAAAGAGACTCTCGAGCTCAAGCCGATAGACATCCTGCGCAGCGAGTTTTTCCTCTCACGCAGGGAGATGGGCATATTCAACGTAGGCGGCAAGGGAATCGTGAAAGCCGGAGACAGCTCATATCAGATGGAATACAAGGAGGCTCTCTACCTCGGCCGCGGTGACAGGAAGATCACATTCGAGAGTGTCGATGCCGCCAATCCCGCAAAATTCTATTTCTGCTCCGCTCCAGCACATACATCATATCCTGACCACCTGACGACCCGGGAGAACGCTGTCAGGATGGAGCTCGGGACCCTCGAGGAAAGCAACCACCGCGTCATCAACAGGATGCTTGTCAAGGAAGTCGTCCCTGGCTGTCAGCTCCAGATGGGTATGACAGAACTGAAACCAGGCAGCACCTGGAACACAATGCCGGCCCATACACATAACCGCCGTATGGAGATATACTTCTACTTCGAGATTCCGGATGACCAGGCAATCTGCCACTTTATGGGTCAGCCGGACGAGACAAGGCATATCTGGATGAAGAACGGACAGGCCGTGATCTCCCCTGAATGGAGCATCCACTCTGCCTGCGCGACCAGGAACTATACATTCATATGGGCGATGGCCGGGGAGAACCTCGACTATAACGATATGGATGGCTGCGCGACCTCGGATCTGAAATAACAACAACCTTTCAATAAAACATAAGTATTATGGTAAATTTTTCACTTGAAGGTAAAGTTGCTCTCGTAACAGGAGCATCTTACGGTATCGGATTCGCAATTGCCACCGCATTTGCACAGGCAGGAGCGAAGATTGCTTTCAATGACATCAAGCAGGAACTTGTAGACAAGGGAATCGCCTCCTACAAGGAACTCGGCATCGATGCCAAAGGCTATGTATGCGATGTCACCAAAGAAGATCAGGTACAGGAACTTGTAGCCAAGATAGAGAAGGACCTCGGTATAATCAATATCCTCGTCAACAATGCCGGGATCATCAAGCGTATACCTATGTGCGAGATGAAGGCGGAGGAGTTCCGTCAGGTCATCGACATAGACCTCAACGGGCCTTTCATCGTGTCGAAGGCAGTCATTCCTTCAATGATCAAGATCGGCGGAGGAAAGATCATCAACATCTGCTCAATGATGTCCGAGCTCGGACGCGAGACCGTATCTGCATACGCTGCAGCGAAAGGCGGTCTCAAGATGCTTACACGCAACATTGCATCTGAATACGGAGAATACAACATCCAGTGCAACGGTATCGGGCCTGGCTATATCGCCACTCCACAGACAGCACCTCTGCGTGAACGCCAGGCAGACGGATCACGTCATCCGTTCGATGCATTCATAGTAGCAAAGACTCCTGCAGCCCGCTGGGGTACTGCGGAAGACCTCCAGGGTCCTGCAGTGTTCCTCGCATCTTCTGCATCTGACTTCGTGAACGGACATATCCTCTATGTAGATGGAGGTATCCTTGCATACATCGGAAAACAGCCTCAGTAATCGACAGAAATGCGACTAATGAAAAAGATAATTCTCTGGGTAGCAGCCGTATCGGCTGCTACCTTTATGGTTTCCTGCGGACAGGAAGGCCATCAGATAACCGTCACAAACGACACTGACATCGACCGCAGCTATGAGACTGTGGAGATCTGCCAGAAGGATCTGGCCGGTATCAAGCTGGATTCAGTGATTGTAACCGATGCCGAGGGGAGCGCTGTCGCGACCCAGGTCTATACGGACAGGGACGGCAATGTAAAGCTGCTTTTCCAGGCTACAGTCCCTGCCCAGTCAGAGAAGGTATATACAATAGTCGAGGGGACACCGGAAACTTATCCTGTCCAGGCATACAGCCGCTATGTACCTGAACGTCTTGATGACTACGCATACGAGAACAACGTCATCGCAGGAAGAATCTACGGCCCTGCGCTGGAATTCCCGCGCACCTTCGGATCCGACATCTGGGTAAAATGCACTGACCGCCTTGTAATCGATGACTGGTTCGCCAAGGCAGACTACCATCACAACTACGGTGAGGGAATGGACTGCTACAAGGTGGACAACACCCTCGGAGGCGGAGCACTGGTTCCTTATACAGGTTCCGATAAATTCTTCACGGGGGACAACTATGCTTCCCAGAAACATATCTGCGATGGTCCGGTAAGGACTGAAGCCATCTTCGAATACGGTCCGTTTGATGTAGACGGAAAAGAAATGTCAGCGACCAGAGTGCTTACTCTTGATGCCAACAGCCATTTCGTAAAATGGGAGACGACATTCCACTGCGCCGACACTGACTCGATTTCAGTAGTTCTGGGAGCTGTCATGCACGATGTGACAGGAATAAAGAACGAGCTCAACTGGATCGCATTCACTGAAAAGGCATCCGATTCAGCTGACCCTGACAGGGATGGCAATATTTCCGTCGCCGTGATCTACGACAAGGCAGAACTGGATGACAATCCATACTACACTTCCGGCAAGGAGGCAGGTCACGCAGTGATTATCACCGATGAAAAAGTGGAGAAGCCTATCACCACCTGGACAGGTTCAGGCTGGAGCCAGGGAGGCATCGCATCTCAGGATGAGTGGGAGAAGACAGTCAGAGACTTCTCATTCTCCCGCCAGCATCCTCTGAAAGTCACTGTAAAGTGACAGGCTGATAAAAACCTGTCAGAACAGTTTCTTATATCTGAAACGCTTCGGCTCGACATTGCCGAGGCGTTTTTTCTTGTTCTCCTCGTACTCGGAGTAGGTCCCCTCGAAGAAATACACCTGGGAATCGCCCTCGAAAGCAAGTATATGCGTGGCGATACGGTCAAGGAACCACCTGTCGTGCGAAATCACCACAGCACAGCCGGCAAAATTCTCCAGTCCTTCCTCCAGAGCCCTGATCGTGTTGACATCCACATCATTGGTAGGCTCATCCAGAAGAAGCACATTGCCTTCTTCCTTGAGGGTAAGCGCAAGATGGAGTCTGTTCCTCTCTCCTCCGGAAAGCACCCCGCACAGCTTCTCCTGATCCGCTCCTGTAAAATTGAAACGTGACACATACGCCCTGGCGTTGACCTCCCTGTTGCCGAGCTTTACGAATTCAGAATTGTCCGCTATGGTCTGGTAGACGGTCTTGTCCGGGTCGATACTCTTGTGCTGCTGGTCGACATATGCAAGGCTTACGGTCTCCCCTATCGAAATCGTTCCTGTATCAGGTTTCTCGATTCCCATTATAAGACGGAACAGGGTTGTCTTTCCTGCCCCGTTCGGGCCGATGACACCTACAATGCCTGCCGGCGGAAGCACAAAGTCCAGATGCTCGAAAAGCAGCTTGTCTCCGTAGGACTTGGACACATCCTTGAATTCAATCACCTTGTTTCCAAGCCTTGGTCCGTTCGGTATATAGATCTCCAGACTGGACTCTTTCTCCTTGCCGTTCTCTCCGGCCAGTTTCTCGTATGCTCCGAGACGGGCCTTTGATTTGGCCTGGCGAGCCTTCGGAGCCATTCTGACCCATTCAAGCTCCCTCTCGAGAGTCTTTCTCCTCTTGCTTTCCTGCTTCTCCTCCTGGGCAAGTCGGGCTGTCTTCTGGTCGAGCCAGGAAGAATAGTTTCCTTTCCATGGTATCCCTTCCCCTCTGTCCAGTTCAAGTATCCATCCTGCCACATCGTCAAGGAAATAACGATCATGGGTGACTGCTATCACTGTCCCCTTGTACTGCTGCAGATGCGCCTCGAGCCACTGGATGCTCTCCGTATCCAGGTGGTTGGTCGGCTCGTCCAGAAGAAGCACATCCGGCTGACGCAGCAGAAGACGGCAGAGAGCAACCCTTCTGCGCTCGCCTCCGCTCAAAGTGGCCACCATAGCATCCGATGGAGGACAGTTGAGAGCATCCATAGCCCTCTCGAGCTTGGAATCTATCTCCCAACCATCACAATGGTCGATCTTCTCCGCCAGTTCACCCTGCCTTACGATAAGGTCGTTCATCTCATCATCCGACATCGGCTCGGCGAACTTCATATTCACCTCCTCATACTCCTTGAGCAGGGACATCACCTCGCTCACCCCCTCCTGCACGACCTCGAGTACAGTCTTGTCGGGATCCATCTGCGGCTCCTGCTCAAGATACCCTACAGAATATCCGGGAGCCCATACCACTTCGCCCTGATAGGATTTCTCGACTCCGGCTATTATCTTCATAAGGGTCGACTTTCCCGATCCGTTAAGTCCGATAATACCGATCTTTGCGCCATAGAAAAAAGACAGATATATGTCTTTCAATATAACCTTGTTGTTATGAGGGAGCACCTTGCCTACCCCGTTCATCGAAAAAATGATCTTCTCGTCTGCCATAGTCCTAAATTTGTGCAAAGATAATCTTACTTGGCGATTCCGCAATCATTTCTGCTCCGCATAACCTGAATCGTGCTTATATTTTCTGCACCACTCTCCCGGAGTGGTGTTCAGATAGAGTCTGAATGCCATATTGAAAGAGTTCACTGTCCTGAAACCTGACCTTTCCGCAAGATCCGCCACTTTCAGGGAGGAATCAGCATGGTATATGCTGACCGCATACTTTATACGATGGTAGTTGACATACTGTCTGAAATTCCTTCCCGTATACAGGTTGATGGTTCTTGACAGATATGCCTTATTGGTGAACAGGCTTCTGGAGACATCCGAGATATTAATGTCAGGATCAAGGAACGGCTTCTCCTCCTCGAAAAGCCGCTTGAGCCTCTCGAATATCGCGTGATACCCCTTGTCTTCCACAGACATGTCCTCACAGGCGCTGAACGTGCACGCATCCGCCGTCTCGATCAGCTTCCGCTCATATTCCTTCAGGAAAAAGAACAGCCGGTGATTCACCATCCTCCCGTACATAGCATTGAACAGAAGTATGAGGAACGCCAGGCAGAGGCAGACGGACAGATCGGAGGCAAACCCGTCGGTGTCACCGATATACGCACCTGTCATCAGAAGCAGGACGAATACAAGGAAATAAATGACATTGGTCCTTATATTCACCACCTGAAGTTCAGACGATGTATATACCCTCGGGCTGTCATTCCTTGAAAACAGGACAGTCTCGGCGATCACCAGCGATGCCGACAGCAGAGAAAGCATCGGCAGGAGCCAGAGTCCGTTCCTGCCCCGGAGCAGGAACGACAGAATGACGGAGAAGGCCACGGCTGCAGTAGCGACCGTCGACACCTTTCCCATCCTGTCAGACAGCCCGGACAGGAATACAGGCATAAGGGCCAGACCTACGGCCCCTACAAGACGCCCGGAAAGGCTGTCGCTCAGAGACAGGTCATATATTATAAGAACAATGGCATTCACTGCGGCTATCCCCGCCATGATTATATTGCGTCTTTCATCCCTGCATCTCCTCCCGTCGCGGACCACCCTTATAGACAGAAACAGAAAATAGATTATCAGAAGAGCGTAAATGGCACAGGAAAAATACTCCAGCATACCCAAGTTTTTCATAGATATTCAATTTCTTTATGGCGCAAATTTACAGAAAACCTCCTCCTGTCATACGGGCAGGAGGAGGCTGAAATCGAGTTTTTTCTATTTTGAGTATAACTTTTTCTCTTTTTTATTCTTTCTGGGCAGTAATTTCTTTTTTTGTATCGTGTTTTTTGGAATGCTTGAGACTTATTCCCGTCTTGACTTCATCAAAACCTTCCCCGTAGACCCCTGATGCGCTGGATACGGAAATGAAGGCTTTCGGGTCAAGGAGCTTCACCATACTGACGATATTGTTATATTCATATTTCCTGCACATCACAAGAAGGACCTTTCCCGGCGCACCGGAATACCATCCCGTCGAATCGAGGGCCGTCACTCCCCTCTTCATATCGTGCACGATGGTATCCGCTATCTCCTTGTACCTGGATGATATGATGAGCAGCTGCATCGTCGACTTGTTCCCGAGGAGCACCCAGTCCACGGTCACCGAGAACGTGACCATAGTGACATATCCATAGACCATATCATTGACTGTCTTTCCCGGAATGAGCAGCACGGATGCAATAATGAACAGGTCAGCGCACAGATACACTTTCCCCGGAGATACCGGCCAGTATTTGTTGACCACCATTGCAAGTATATCGGTACCTCCCGTACTGCCACCCCTGGTCAGGACTATGCCTATGCCGACAGCCTCTACCATACCTCCTATGATCGCCGTGAACAGACGGTCCTGGAACGTGACCACGAGAAACTCGAATTTCGGCAGGATATCGAACAGCAGCGTCGACAGCAGAATGACATATATGGTCTTGAATCCGAATGCCTTTCCCAGTATCAGGAACCCTATTATCAGCAGAATGACATTCAGTACGAAGAAAGACCACGATACAGGGATACCTGTCGCAAAATATATTATGGTACACAGACCTGTTCCCCCTCCACTGGCGATACCCCCTGGAATAAGGAAGGACGTCCAGCCGAGACAGTACAGTATCGTGCCAAGAGTTACAATCAGATAATCCCAGACAACGGGCAAGAATTTAGTCTTTGTCATATATGGTTATTTAACAACTATGTTCACTATCTTTCCAGGAACGACAATCACCTTTACGATATTGCCGTCTCCGACATATTTCGCCGTCTGGTCAAGAGAGCGTACATGGCTCTCGACTGCCTCCCTGTCCATAGACTTGTCAAGCTCGACAGTAAAACGTGTCTTCCCGTTGAAAGACACCGCGTAGACACATGTATTCTCGACAGTATAGGCCTCCACATATTCAGGGAATGATGCAAAGGTTATGCTTTCCTTATGTCCGAGCGCCTCCCAGAGTTCTTCGGAAATATGAGGGGCGAACGGAGAAAGCAGGATGATGAGAGGCTCGAGAACAGCCCTCTTGGTACATTTGTGCTCATACAGCTCATTGACAGCTATCATAAAGGCACTCACCGCAGTATTGAACGAGAATGACTCGATGTCCTCCCTGACCTTAAGTATGAGCCTGTGCAGAGTCTTGAGCTCCTCCCGTGTCGGCTTCTCATCTGTCACGATGAAGCCATCCCTGTCATAGAACATTCTCCACACCCTCTTGAGGAAGCGGTTCACACCATCTATTCCCTTGGTATCCCACGGCTTGGACTGCTCGAGCGGGCCGAGGAACATCTCGTACAGCCTCAGTGTATCCGCCCCGTATGTATCACATACCATATCAGGGTTGACGACATTGTACATAGACTTGCTCATCTTCTCGACTGCATAGCCGCATATATACTCACCGTCCTCCAGGATGAACTCCGCATCTGCATACTCCGGTCTCCAGGCCCTGAAAGCTTCTATGTCCAGCCTGTCGTTGCGGACGATATTGACATCCACATGTATCTCGGTGGTCTCGTATGCGTCTTTCAGTCCGCACGAGACAAACCTGTTTGTCCCGACAATGCGGTATACAAAGCTTGAGCGTCCCTGGATCATACCCTGGTTTATGAGTTTCCTGAACGGTTCCTTCTCGCATACATATTCCAGGTCATAGAGGAACTTGTTCCAGAAACGGGAGTAGATGAGATGCCCTGTGGCGTGCTCTGTACCGCCTATGTACAGATCGACATTCCTCCAGTACTCATCGGCTTCCCTGCTCACGAGAGCCTTGCTGTTATGCGGGTCCATATAGCGGAGATAATATGCGCTGCTGCCTGCGAAGCCCGGCATAGTGCTCTTCTCTATAGGCCATCCATCCACATCCCAGTCCCTGGCCCGTCCGAGAGGAGGCTCCCCTGTCTCCGTAGGCTTGTACTCATCTATTTCCGGAAGTTCGAGAGGAAGTGTCTCGAAAGGCATAGGGGTCGGTATACCATCCTTGAAATATATCGGGAACGGCTCTCCCCAGTACCTCTGTCTGGAGAATATGGCATCTCGGAGTCTGTAGTTTATCTTCCTGTGGCCTATGCCGTGCTTCTCTACATAGTCTATGGCCGCAGGTATCGCCTCCTTGACGGTCATTCCATCCAGGAAACCGGAATTGCACATTATGCCCTCCTTGGCATCAAAGCTGGACTCGCTCACATCACAGCCCTCGATAAGAGGGATTATCGGAAGGTTGAAATGCCTTGCAAAGGCATAGTCCCTGCTGTCGTGCGCCGGTACCGCCATGATCGCGCCTGTACCGTAGCCGGCAAGTACATATTCTGAAATCCATACGGGCACTTTCTTCCCTGTAAGTGGATTCACTGCATAGGAGCCTGAAAACACTCCGGTCACCTTGTGTGTCTCCGCTATCCTCTCCCTCTCTGTCTTCTTCTTCACATAGGCCACATACTCATCGACTGCAGCCTGCTGCTCGGGAGCAGTCAGTTTCGCCACCCAGTCGCTTTCCGGAGCCAGCACCATGAAGGTCACACCGAACACAGTGTCCGCACGTGTCGTGAATATGACCATATCATACTCCCTGTCTCCGTTATATGTCTTGAACACCATCTCCGCCCCCTGCGAACGTCCGATCCAGTTGCGCTGCATATCCTTGAGGGAATCTGTCCAGTCCAGGTCATCGAGATCATCAAGCAGACGCCCTGCATAGGCCGACACCCTCAGCTGCCACTGCGTCATCTTCTTCTGCTCGACAGGGAAGCCTCCTCTTACGGAATATCCCTCCTTGACCTCATCATTGGCCAGCACTGTTCCGAGCTGAGGACACCAGTTAACGGATGTCTCGCCCTGATAGGCTATACGGTAGTTCATCAGCACATCGGATTTCTGCTTCCTGTCCATAGAATTCCACTGGTCGGCCGTAAAATGCAGCTCTGTTCCGCAGGCTGCATCCAGTCCTTCCGTACCATGTTTCGAGAATGTCTCCTCAAGCTCTTCTATCGGTCTGGCTTTCTGCAGGGTATTGCTGTAATAGCTGCCGAACATCTTAAGAAAAGCCCACTGGGTCCACTTGTAATATTCAGGGTCACATGTACGAACTTCACGCGACCAGTCATACGAAAAGCCTATCCTGTCCAGCTGTTCACGGTACCTCGCTATATTCTTCGCCGTCGTGACCGCCGGATGCTGGCCAGTCTGGATTGCATACTGCTCAGCGGGAAGGCCGAACGCATCGTACCCCATCGGATGAAGCACGTTGAACCCGCACAGTCTCTTGTACCTGCTGAATATGTCACTGGCTATATACCCGAGAGGATGGCCGACATGAAGTCCCGCCCCAGATGGATAAGGGAACATATCAAGCACGTAATACTTCGGCCTGGACGGATCCTCCACTGCCTTGAATGTCTGATGGTCAGCCCAGTATGACTGCCATTTCTTCTCTATTTCCTTGAAATTGTAATCCATAGTCAAACTATCTCTTTATTCCTATTCTTCTGTCTGATTTCTTTTCGAGAATGAACTCTATCGGAAGAGTCATGGATGTTCTCACTTTCTCTCCGTTGACCCTGCCCGGTCTCCATTTCGGGGATGCGTTCACTACCCTCAACGCCTCCTCATCAAGTCTCGGGTCCACGCTCCTGATGACTCTGGCATCGGTCACCTTTCCATCCTTGTCGATTATGAAGTCTACCACTACACGGCCCTGCACTCCCTCCTCCACAGCGGACTGAGGATATTTCAGATACTGGTAGACCCATCTCTGGAGGAACTGGGCCGGATCCTGGCTGTTGAGGAATATCGGCTTCACATCGCAGTCATTGAACGACACGACATCATCATAGGATGGTCCCCTCGGGACGAGCTCCCTCGGCCGGAATGACAGAGGACCGTCGGTATTGGCCACCATCACCGTGAGGTTATATGCGTATTCAAGGGCCTTCTCCATCATACCGTAGTCAATGATGGATCCGGTGTCCCTGGATGTATTATGTTCCGGATATTTGCCGGATGTAAGCATCACGGAAGGTATCTCCTTGGCATAGAACGCCCTGTGGTCGGATGGATACGGCTCATCCGCGACAATCTCCGGAAGAACCGGCTGAAGCTCCCTGCCGAGCTCTGATATGAGAGCGTTCATATCGGCATTTGATGACGTATAGGCATAGAAACCGTTATCCACAGTCCCGAGCATATCGAGGTTTATCATCGCATCGATCCTGTCCGCATCAGCGGCGAATGTCCGGTTGAGAAAATACCACGCCCCTGCGTATGTCATGGAAGATGAACCGAAACCGACAAGAATGACAGACCGCCTGAGAAGCAGTGAATTGGTCCTGAGCATCCTGGCCAGTTCGATCATCACGGACATCCCGGATGCATTGCCGTTGGCCCCGTAATATATCTGATCCACCTCCTTTCCATCGACAGTCATCGTATGCACTCCTATGTTGTCCATCCTGGCCCCGATCACGATATACCTGTCCTTGAGGTCCTTGTCATATCCCTGGATGAATCCGGTAATGTTTCTGGAAGTAAGAGTGTCCCCGTCATCCATAGCAATTCCGAATGTGTCTCCTTCTTCAGAGCACAGCATATCAACCCCGTATCCGCTTAGCCTGGAATACAGATACTCGGCAGCCTCCTTCTCCCCTTCCGATCCGGGGGCCCTGCCTTCAAGAGCGGCAGACGAAAGAAAAACGACATCCTCCTTGAAAGCCTTGACGGTCTCGCTGTCATAGAGGGACGAATAGGCGGCATCAGACCTGTACTGCGCGTGCGACACTGTACAAGGAAGCATAAAGGCGGCAAGAACAGCTATGCCGGACTTCAGAATATATTCTCCCATATCACTTCACTACCTGTTGACAAGAATCCATACATCCGGGGGGCAGAAGTCCTCGCGCTTTACGCTCTTGAGCGAAAGGAAGGCATCCCCGAGCCTGTCCGCCGGACTGACACCTACCGCCACAAATCCGTTCAGCGCAATCTTGACCGGGACATATCCCGCATCCGATGCCGTCTTGAGCATGGCATCGGCATTCGCTTCCTTGAGGAAGGCCCCGACGATTATATAATATCTATGGTCAAGGGAAGTGGTATAAAGGTCCCCGACCTCTGAAAGGGAACGCACCGCCGTCTCCATCCTGCGGATAGAATCCACAAGGGCAAGAGAATCCTCACAGGCCTTCTGTCTCTGCTTGAGAGCCGCTATCTTCTCGTTGGCCCTGACAATCTCGCTTCTCCTGGCCTCGATTTCATCCGAAGTCGGCCTGCCTGCAATCTTTCTGAACATATCACAGCTGGTGCTTATGAACATTACGACTGCAAGTGCCAAAACTATCTCTGTCTTCATAGCCTTAAAATTTGCATATCGTGCAAATTTAACCATTTAATGGACTGCTACAAAATAAAAGTAATATATTTGCATCCGATATATGTTCCTGATTATGGATATAAAAAAGATTCTGGCAGCAGCTGCAGTCATAGGGTGCAGCATCCCTTCCTACTCACTGACAACGGACAGAGCTGTACCGGCCGACACAGTGACCATCTGTATAATAGGGGATGTGATGCTTCACAGTGCACAGATAGAGAACTGCTTCAGCAGATATGCAGCAACCGACCATAAAGCCGACCCGGCTGAAAGCGGTCACTATGACTTCTCTCCCTGCTTCAGTGAAATCAGGACACTGCTGGAGGATGCAGACATCTGCGCGGCGAATATGGAATTCACCCTGGCAGGTCCACCGTACAGCGGATATCCCGCATTCTGCGCCCCTGACTCATACGCCGGCTATGCCGCAGACTGCGGAGTGGATATTTTCCTGACTGCCAACAACCATATCCTCGACAAAGGAGCATCCGGGGCACTGCGCACCCTGGAAGTCTACAGAGGAATGAAGGAACGCGGGATACTGGATACAGGCTGTTTCGCAGACAGCGTATCGATGCAGGAAAGGTATCCGCTGATAGTGGAGAAGAAAGGTTTAAGAATAGCCTTCGTCAACTTCACGTACGGAACAAATGTCACTGCCGACAGCGGATTTCCTGCCGTATGTATGATGGACAGGGAAAAGATAGCCTCGGCGATGGAGAAGGCGAGAAATGAGGCAGATGTCATCATAGCCCTGCCGCACTGGGGGACAGAATATGCGCTGAAGCACTCTGCCGGACAGGAAGAAATGGCAGAGTTCCTCGTCAGGAGAGGAGCGGATGCCGTCATCGGGTCCCATCCACACGTCGTCCAGGATACAGGCATCATCAAGGCCCTTGATGGAGACTATGTCCCTGTAATATATTCGACAGGAAACATAATCTCCAATATGAGCGCAGACAACACCCAGATAGGCCTTGTCGTCACAGTCCCTGTAGTCCGATATATGGATGGCGAAGCGAGACTGTGCGAACCTGAATTCACATTCACATGGTGCTCGCTTCCTGGCGGACTGACAGACAGCCACATAACCATCCCGGTCCTGGAATTTGAAAGGAGGAGATCCGAATGGCAGGACCCGGCAGACTATGACAGAATGATGGAATCGTACAGAAGGATAAAGGAAACATCAGGAATAAAAGACAGATGAAGAAGACAATAGAGATTGGAGCGATCGACCCTGTCGAGATCTACGGTACAGGCAACAGACTGTTCGAGGCCCTGTGCAGCTATTTCCCGGAACTGAAAGCAGTAGCCAGAGGCAACGAGATCCTGCTGGACGGAAGCGAAGAGGATACGGCTGCCTTCGAGGAGAAACTGAAGGCGCTGATTGAAAGGAGAAGCCACAAGATGAGCCTGACTCCATACGATGTGGAGGAACTGTTCGATGGAGATGACTCGTTCGACAGATACAGACTCAGAGGAGATGCCATAATTGTCTACGGAACAGATGGAAAGCCCATCAAGGCACGCAACAGGACCCAGGAAGCGATGGTCAGCGCATACTTCGAGAATGACCTCGTATTCTCTGTCGGCCCTGCCGGAACGGGAAAGACATATATCGCAATAGCCCTTGCAGTAAGGGCCCTGAAAAACAGGGAGGTGAAAAGGATCATACTCACACGCCCTGCCGTAGAGGCAGGAGAAAGGCTCGGATTCCTCCCCGGAGACCTGAAAGACAAGCTTGACCCGTACCTGCAGCCGCTCTATGATGCCCTCGAGGATATGATTCCGGCGAAGAAACTCCAGGGATTCATAGAAGACGGCATCATCCAGATAGCCCCTCTCGCATATATGCGGGGACGCACACTGGACCGCGCATGCGTGATTCTTGACGAAGCGCAGAACACCAACCTGGGACAGCTGAAAATGTTCCTGACAAGAATGGGCAAGGATGCCAAGTTCATAGTCACCGGAGATGCATCCCAGATAGACCTTCCGCACAAGGAAGAGTCCGGGCTGATGAAAGGCATCGAACTGACAAGAGGGATAAGGGGCATAGGCGTCATCGAGTTCCATAACGAGGACATTGTACGTCATCCCCTGGTAACAAAAATAGTCAGAGCCTTTGACAGGCTCTGACTATAAGATTTATTCATTATTTCAGGCCTTTGACAGGCTCTGACTATAGATCTTTTATTATTTCAGGCCTTTGACTACAGGCCGGCTACACCGTTGGCAACGATTGCGTCATACTTTGTATATGCCTCCATATATTCCGGTTTCTCATCACGGAAACGGTAATAGATATTCTTGAGATACTCTGCGATATTCACCTTGATGCTCTTGTCCTTGGTGATCTCGAAAGCCTTCTCGAACGGTTCAGCGGCATTCATAAGCGCAGTCTCGAACTCCTCTACAAGTTTCATATATTTGGCATCATCCATCTCTGATGCGGCCTTGTTCTGTATGTCGAGAGCCTCGTTGTAATACAGTATTCCGATACCGATATAACCGAACTCATATTCTGGATTGATCTCCGAAGACTTCTTGTACGCCTCGATAGCCTGCTCCTTGTGTCCGAGCTTGTTGTGGATATCACCCTCTACATAATAAAGGGAGGCATTGTTCGGCTCGTTCTCCTTCGCCTTGTCCAGGAGGGTGAAGAGCTGGTCAGGATTCTCTCCGCTGCTGATATAATAGTTGATCAGGCCTATAAGGATGCTCTGGCTTTCCGGATATTTCGTGAAACCTTCCTCGAGGACATTCTTTGAAGCCAGTGTATCCTTAAGGTTCAGATATGCGTTCGCAAGCTTTGCATAAGCCTCGCCATCCTCAGTATAGGAGATCTCTATCGCCTTCTTGAAGAATTTTGCAGCCCTTTCATAATCCCCGCAGAGCTCAGCCGTGAACCCGGCGTTGTATACAGCCATAGAGTCGACCTGGTTGTACGGAGCAGTCTCGGAAGCTACTGCTGCAGCCTCGAACTTCCGGCTTGCGAGTTCGTTGTTACCGAACATATACTGGGCGATACCTTCCTCCAGATACTTGCCCTCGATAAGCTGGATCCCGGTCGCAATGTCCTTGGTCTTGCTGCCCTTGACATCAAGTTCATATGCTTTCTTGTATGCATCAAGAGCCTGGGCAAGAGCGTCCTCATATACAGGTTTCGTCACCTCGATTATATCCAGGATGCCGTTCTGGGTATAATAGTAGTTCCTTGTCTCGAACACATCCTTGCTGTACGGAGTGCCGAGAAGGGTCACCTGCTGGGTAGATGACGGCTTGTCGCTGCCGAGAATAAACTGGAGTTCCTGCTGGTTGGCGCCCCTCCATCCTGCACCGGCCGGAGCGTTATATGCATCCATATATGCTCCTGCAAGTTTAAGCCAGGTAGCGACCTTTGTGGCCTTCTTAGGATTGGCGGCTGCTTCCGCAGCTGACTCCACTGCTTTCTTTGCATCATCAGGAGACTTCACCTGTGCATCAGCCATCTGTACTGACAGAAATACAGCCAATGCGATCAAAATTCTTTTCATTGCTCTGTTGAATTATTAGTTTACATTTTCATTATTGCTGTCACCCTCGAGAGGTTCTCCGACTGCATCGTTGTCCCCGGGTCTGGAATCCTCCTCATTCCTGGCCACCGCAGACACAGCAGCTATGGAGTCCCCTTCCTTTATATTGATCAGCCTTACGCCCTGGGTAGCCCTTCCTGCCACCCTGATATCCGACACTGCCATTCTGATGGTAAGTCCGGAACGGTTGATTATCATAAGGTCATCCGCATCCGTCACATTCTTTACCGCCACCAGTCTGCCGGTCTTGTCGGTTATGTTGAGCGTCTTGACTCCCTTGCTGCCTCTGCTGGTCGTACGGTATTCACCGATCTCCGACCTCTTGCCGTAGCCGTGCTCGCTGACGACGAGGATCGTGTGAGCGGATGCATCCTCGGCGGATGGATCGTAGCAGACCATTCCGATGACCTCATCATCTTCCTCTATATTGATACCCCTGACACCGGACGCCGTCCTGCCGAGCGGCCTTGCATCCGTCTCATCGAACCGGCAGCAGCGGCCGTTGCGTCCTGCAAGCATTATCTGGCAGTGGCCGTTCGTCATTGCAGCCTCCAGGAGTTCATCTCCATCCCTTACGGTGATTGCATTGACACCGTTTGCACGCGGCCTTGAATATGCCTCGAGAGAGGTCTTCTTGATCACTCCCCTTCTGGTCGCAAGGACAATGTAATTGTTGTTTATATAATCCTCATCCTTGAGGTTCCGGACATTGATATATGCCTTTATCTTGTCATCAGGAGCTATGTTCATCACATTCTGCAGCGCACGGCCTTTCGATGCCCTCGACCCCTCCGGAATCTCGTACACTTTGAGCCAGTAGCACCTTCCCTGCTGCGTGAAAAGCAGCATAGTGCTGTGCATGTTGGCCACATAGATATGCTCTATGAAATCCTCATCCCTTGTCGCGCTGCCTTTCATCCCTACACCGCCTCTGTTCTGGGTGCGGTACTCGCTCAGGGATGTCCGCTTGATATAGCCGAAATGGGATATTGTTATCACCACATCCTCGTCCGGATAGAAATCCTCAGGATTGAACTCCTCGGCCGAAAGGGCGATCTCGGAACGTCTTTCATCCCCGTACTTCTCCTTCAGCTCCATTGTCTCCTCCTTCACGATCTCCATCTGCTTCTCGTAGCTTCCGAGGACCTCCTGGCAGTACGCGATGAATTTCATCAGTTCATCGAACTCCGCCTGGAGCTTCTCTCTCTCGAGGCCGGTCAGCTGACGGAGCCTCATCTCCACGATGGCGCTTGCCTGCGGCTCGGTGAACCCGAATGCAGACATCAGCTCGGTCCGGGCCTCATCCACAGTCTTGGAAGCCCTTATGATGGCGATGATCTCATCTATGACATCGAGAGCCTTGAGCAGACCTTCAAGTATATGGGCACGTTTCTGGGCCTTTTCAAGGTCGAATTCCGTCCTTCTGACAATGACATCGTGCCTGTGCTTCACGAAATATTTTATGAGATCCTTGAGGCTCAGTGTCTTCGGCCTGCCATCCACAAGAGCCACATTGTTGACCGAGAAGCTGGACTGCAGAGGGGAATACTTGAACAGGTTGTTGAGCACCACATTTGAGTTGGCACCGATCTTCAGCTTGATCACCACCCTGACTCCCTGCATATTGGACTCATCATTGACATAGGATATCCCTTCCACCTTCTTGCTCTCCACCAGATCCGCTATCTTCTCTATCATCTCCCTCTTGTTGACCATATACGGGATCTCCGACACGACAATGGTCTCACGCCCGGAGTCGCTCACCTCGATATCTGTCTTGGAACGGATAACTATCCTGCCTCTTCCCGTCTCGAAAGCATCACGGATACCCTGACGGCCCTGGATGATGCCTCCTGTAGGGAAATCCGGTCCCTTTATATAGTGCATCAGTTCATCTACGGTAATGTCCGGATTGTCGATATATGCACATATGGCATCGCAGCATTCGGAAAGGTTGTGCGGAGCCATATTCGTCGCCATTCCTACAGCGATTCCGGATGCTCCGTTCAGCAGAAGCAGAGGCACCTTCGTCGGGAGCACCACCGGCTCCTGGAGGCTGTCATCGAAATTGTTCTGGAAATCAACCGTATTCTTGTCAAGATCCGCCAGCACTTCCTCCGCCAGCTTCTCGAGCTTGGCCTCCGTATATCGCATAGCCGCCACCGGGTCGCCATCCATAGAACCGAAGTTACCCTGTCCCTTCACGAGCGGGTATCTGAGGCTCCACCACTGGGCCATCCTGGCCATCGCATCATACACACTTGAATCACCGTGAGGATGAAATTTACCGAGCACCTCTCCCACAATCCTGGCTGACTTTTTCGTCTGTCCCGAATAGCTCAGTCCCAGGCCATCCATCCCGAAAAGCACCCTTCTCTGGACAGGCTTCAGACCGTCCCTCACATCCGGAAGCGCACGCGACACTATCACTGACATTGAATAGTCTATGTAAGCGCTCCTCATCTGCTGGTCGATATTCACCTGCTCAATCCTGCCTGTTATTTCCTCATTCTCCATAATTATATTTTAATCCACACATAGTGTGCAAAGATAGGAAAAAATTCGTAATTTAGCGCGGTATTAAATGGAATATGGAAATAAAAATTTCAGACGAACTTAACGCGATAATCAATTACGCAAGGCAGGAAGCGATGCGTACGGGAAGCTACGGCATAGCCCCGGATCATCTGTTCCTGGGCATATTGAGGCACGAGGACAGCACGGCATGCCTGGTACTTGCACATCTTGACACCGACCTCGAGGAATTCAAGCAGTTCATAGACAGCAAGATATTCACGAACGAAAGCATACCGTATTCGGAAGCCGATCACATCAGCTTCTCCCGCGGGGCACAGAATGTATTGAGTATCACCGTACTGGAGGCATCGAGATCCGGCAGCCGCATGGCATCTTCCCAGCATCTTCTTCTGGCCCTCTGCAGGAGCACCGGCGGATACGGGGTGACATATCTCAGGGATATCGGGATCGACTACGGAAGGATAGCCGGCTATCTGGAGAAGGCAGGACTTCTCACCGTAAGGGATGAACATCCGCTCGGCAATGAAGCCGGAGGCAGGGAAGAGGAGGAGAACCGGCAGCAGGAAGAGAACGAAAGCCAGTCGGTTCTGGATGACTTCGGCTACGACATAACCAGAGCGGCCGAGGAGGGACGGCTCGACCCTGTAGTCGGCCGGGAAGAAGAGACGGAAAGGGTGATACAGATACTAGGGCGGAGGAAGAAGAACAATCCCATGCTGGTGGGCGACCCCGGTGTCGGCAAATCCGCAATAGTGGAAGGGATAGCGCTCCGGATCGCATCGGGAGACATCCCATCCGTCCTGAAAGGGAAGAGGATCATATCCCTGGACATAGCGTCAGTGGTAGCGGGGACAAGATACAGGGGGGACTTCGAGAAAAGGCTCAAGTCGATAATCAAGGAGCTGTCCGGCAACAAGGACATCATTCTTTTCATAGATGAATTCCATACTCTTGTCGGAGCGGGCGGGTCATCAGGAAGCCTGGATGCCGCCAATATGCTGAAGCCGGCCCTTGCCAGAGGCGACCTGCAGTGCATAGGTGCGACGACACTCGATGAGTTCACCCGCATAGTGGAGAAAGATGGGGCGCTGGACCGCAGATTCCAGAAAATAATCGTGGAGCCGGCCGATGTCAGACACACCGTATCCATTCTCAGGAAGATAAAGGCCAGCTATGAAGACTTCCATTCAGTCACATACAGTGACCGCGCCCTGGAAGCATGCGCCAGGCTTTCCGACAGATACATTACAGGCAGATGTCTCCCTGACAAGGCCATAGATGCACTCGATGAGGCAGGGTCGATGGTCCACATCAGGAACGCAAGACGCAAGGGCAGGCCGGAAGTGGAGGAAGCCGACATCGCCGCCATCATCTCTGAAATGACTGGCATTCCCGTAGGCAGGGTGGCAGAGTCAGAAAGCGAGAAGCTGATGAAGATGGAAGAAAGCCTCCGCAGCGTGCTTGTCGGCCAGGATGAAGCCATACGGAAGGTTGTCAGGGCGATAAGGAGGAACCGTGCAGGCATAAAGTCTCCGGGACGCCCTGTCGGCAGCTTCCTGTTCTTCGGACCGACAGGAGTCGGAAAGACCCAGCTTGCCAAATGCATCGCAGAATATCTGTTCGGCAGCCGTGAGAACATTATCAG
>JADIMI010000088.1 GCA_017694845.1 Candidatus Cryptobacteroides intestinavium | reverse complement strand
TGTCTCCATCGTCAAAAATCACCGCCACGCCACACCGGGCATCCATAGAATCAGCCAGCGAGGCAATCCTCTCAAGAAGGGCATCCCTGCCCGGGGCACTTCCTGACTTCATATATACACCGACAATGGTCCCGAGCAGTGCGGCAAGGACGACATTGGCTGTTACCAGAAGAAATACTTTCCTGTCCATAACCGAAATACGGATATTCCGCAGAAAACTGTCAGACAAACAGGATGACTGCAAATGTCCCGACCAGGAACGCCTGGAACCCGATATGGCCAGCGGTGGTCGTCTCCACTACAGCCTCATCCACATAGTCGAGGGCTATCCTTGCAAGATCGTTCTCAGACGGAAGATTACGGGATGCCCATTTCCGTACAAGATAGCCATCATGAAAATATGTGGCCCCGCCGTTGGAGCGGTTGAGCGTCATTATTGTCTTGCGGTCTGCAAAATAAGATGAATCAAGTATTATCCGGGCAGCGTCAGCATCCAGCCGCGCCCCGATATATGAAGCAGCCGAAGCATAGTCTCCGGAAAAAAGCACCAGAGGATAATATCCCGCATCGAATGCCATAGGGATGATATCGGCGAGGGCTTCCCATCTCCTTTCCGGGACAGCCTCCATATCATAGATGGAAAGCACCAGCACTTTGCCGGAGGCAGCAAGATAATCCCTGTATCCGCCATCGGCATCCGTAAATGAAAGGGATGGGTTCACCTCCCCCGCAGCATTGTCCCTGACTGTCTCAGTGCTGACATATGTCCAGGTACTGTCGGGAAGATTGTCCAGAGAGAAGCTCTTCTGCTCCCCGTCCTTTTCATATATGAATATCGCATCATACATATCGGAAGTCTCCTGCACCGCAGCCTCAAGCCTCGATGCCGGCTTGAAATCGGTGAAATCCACAAGAGGAATATACAGAAGCGAATATATCCCGAAACCCACGACTGCAGCCGAGACTATACCGAAAGAGACATACTTCCGGCGTTTCGGCCGTCCGAGTTTTGTCAAGGGAGTAAATGCGATCACCGCCAGGGCGCACAGAGCAACATTCTTTATGAATGTCTGGGAATGCGTCAGATGGACCGCTTCTCCGAAACAGCCGCAGTCCATTTCAGGATTGTATATGACAAGGAATACGGTAAGGATGGTGAACCCGCAGAGAAATACAATTGTAAGAATGGCGATGATACGTCTCCACAGCCCCGTCATCAATGCCGCCCCGAGCAATGTCTCCAGCATAGCCAGGACAAATCCGACAGGCTTGGATGACGGCAGCATGAATTCCGTACCGAAGAATCTGTAATACTCTCCGATGACAAGGCCTGCCCCTACCGGATCGAGCAGCTTCAGCAGCCCCGATACAAAGAACACCGCGCCTATGATAAACGCGCAGAACCTGCGTATCCTGTTATAACTTATGCCCATATTCCATTCATTTCAAATACAGCGGAGCCACACAGTCCATTATTCTTGCGAATATTTCATCCGGAGGCAGCATTTCCCCTTCCGCAGAAGAGCAGTCCACCCTGATGAAATGGCTGTCAAGTTCACATTGCTGCAGATATATCTGTCTGACAGTCTTCTGGAAAGACATATCCGCCTCGTGTATGTCGCGCCCGCCTTCGAGATAGTTCCTGTCACACCCGTTCCTGCCTCCCGACAGCTTCTGTTCCACAAATGCGACCGGGACATCGAGAAAGATGTTGATGTCAGGCGACGGCAGCCCGAAAGAGCCGTATTCAGTATGCAATATCCATTCCCGCAAGGCTTCCCTCTGCTCTGCATCTTCAAGTTTTGCACACTGGTATGCAATATTGGAATACACATATCTGTCGAGCAGGACAGTGCCTCCCCTGTCCAGGACGGACTTCATCATCGGGGCTGCATAATGCCTGTCCTCCGCGAAAAGCAGGGCCACAAGCTGGGGATGGACTGACTCTATACTGCCGAAATCACCCCTGAGGAACCTGCTTATCAGCTCCCCGTACACTTCGGCATCATATCTCGGGAAATGGATATATTCCAGCTCCCCTACCGTATTTTCCAGATATTCTTTCAGTCTCCTGACCTGGGTCGACTTGCCGGAGCCGTCAAGACCTTCTACAACTACAAGCATAAATATGAATTCAAGAAATGCAAAGATACGCAATTATTCATTACTTTTGGCAGCCTTAACACAATACGGGAAAGACAATGGAGAATACAGCATTCAGGACAGATGGGATAACCGCACCGGAGGTGGACATAATGGGAATCATCAACGTCACCGGCGACTCGTTCTACTCCGGGAGCAGATATCTCGGCGAGGACGGGACACCTGCAGTGGAAAGAATACTTTCCACCGCAGAGAAGATGATCGCTGAAGGCGCCACAATAATCGACATCGGGGCCTGCTCGACACGTCCCGGGGCGGAACCTGTCGGAGAGGAAGAAGAATGGAGGAGACTTGAACCTGCACTCAGTGCACTATGGACCCGTTTCCCGGACATTCACATCTCCATCGACACATGGTGGTCATCTGTCATAATTATGGCGCACAGGCTTATGCTGGAGATTGCGGGAAGGGCAGAGCCGGAGCTTATAGTGAACGACATATCGGCCGGGGAGGATGACCCTGGAATGCTTCCCGCTGCAGGACGGCTCGGACTGAGATATATCGCAATGCACAAGAGAGGCACCTCATCCACTATGCAGGGGATGTGCGATTATGACAATGTCACTGAAGATGTGACAAGGTATTTCCAGGATTTCGGCACAAAGGCAGCAGCCGCCGGAGTGAAGGAATGGATACTGGATCCGGGATTCGGATTTGCCAAGACTATGGAACAGAACTACCGGCTGCTGGCCGGGCTTGGCAGTTTCTCCAGACCAGGGCTCTTCGGCAGCGGCACTCCCCCGCGCATACTTGTGGGTGTGTCCAGGAAAAGCATGATATACAGGCTG
The DNA here is from genome assembly GCA_017694845.1 of Candidatus Cryptobacteroides intestinavium. Taxonomy (GTDB): domain Bacteria; phylum Bacteroidota; class Bacteroidia; order Bacteroidales; family UBA932; genus Cryptobacteroides; species Cryptobacteroides intestinavium. Next base: position 23,077 of record JADIMI010000088.1, on the reverse strand, counting down.
CACGGCATTTCCCCTGAAGAATCCCTGTCCCAGACACAGGTACTGCATCTGGCGGCACTGGAAAGAGGTGCGACGATACTGAGGGTGCACGATGTGGCCGAGGCTGCACGTACGGTCAGGACATTCAACGCACTCCGCCGCGACAGTGACGATAACAAAGATGTTATCCCGGGTGCAGGCCGGACATTACGGCAATAATTATTATATTTGCGTCCGCTAAAGACAAAACTATACGGAAATGGAACTCACACCACTTACAGCCGTATCTCCTGTAGACGGAAGATATGCAGGCAAGACCGAAAGCCTCAGGGAATATTTCAGCGAATTCGCCCTCATAAGATACAGGGTCAGGGTAGAGATAGAATATTTCATAGCCCTGTGCAGCATCCCTCTGCCCCAGCTGGCCGATTTCGACCGTTCAAGATTCGGGGAGCTCAGGGACATATATATGAAGATGACTCCCGAAGAGGCGGCAAGGGTGAAGGAAATCGAGAAAGTCACCAACCACGATGTCAAGGCCATCGAATACTATATAAAGGAACATTTCAAGGCCATGGGCATCAGCAGGTGGGGAGAATTCGTCCATTTCGGGCTGACATCACAGGACATCAACAACACCTCCGTGCCCCTTTCCTTCAAGGAAGCGATGGACGAGGTATATCTTCCTGCCCTCGGGGAGATTGTGGACTGTCTGAAAAAAATGTCGGAAGAATGGAAGGACATACCTATGCTCGCCAAGACTCATGGACAGCCGGCATCACCGACCAGGGTAGGAAAGGAGTTCAGGGTGTTCCTGGTCCGTATAGAAGAACAGCTCCGCCAGCTTTCCGCACTCGAATATCCCGCCAAGTTCGGAGGCGCCACAGGCAATATGAACGCCCACAAGGCGGCATACCCGGACATAGACTGGATATCGTTCGGGGACAGGTTCGTCTCGTCGCTCGGACTGAAGCGTTCATTCCCGACAACACAGATCGAGCACTACGACAACCTTGCCGCCCTGTTCGACAACATCCGCAGGATCAACACTATCCTCATAGATATGTGCCGTGACATCTGGACATACATATCAATGGAATATTTCAGGCAGAAGGTGAACAAGAATGAAGTCGGGTCCTCCGCCATGCCTCACAAGGTCAATCCTATAGACTTCGAGAACGCAGAAGGCAACCTCGGCATAGCCGATGCAATGCTGACGCATCTGTCGATGAAACTGCCTGTATCAAGGCTCCAGAGGGACCTCACAGACTCCACCGTATTGAGGAATATCGGTATGCCTCTTGCCCACGGACTGATAGCGGTCAGCTCCCTGAAGAAAGGTCTCGGAAAACTGATCATCAATGAAGATGCCATCAGAGCCGACCTTGACAGGAACTGGGCGGTGGTGGCGGAAGGCATACAGACCATACTGAGGAGGGAAAACTATCCCAACCCGTACGAGACCCTCAAGGCCCTCACCCGCACGGGCAAGGGCATAGACCATAAGACAATTTCGGAATTCATTGAAGGACTGGATGTGAGCGAGTCCGTGAAAGCGGAACTGAGGGCTATCACCCCGATGACATATACCGGGTTCTGATACAGGACCCGGTCATATCGTAGTGACGGGTCCGTGACAGGAAACCGTCAGTCGACAATATAGACATCATCGCCCGGCCGAGCGAAATGAAAGCTCTCCCGGGCGAATTTTTCGAGTGTGTCCCGGTCGGAGCCAAGCATCTTTATCCTCCTGTCCATTTCCTCGATCTCCCTGGTATACTGTTCAATCTGATCTTCCTGGGCGGCGATCTCGAACGAAGCCCCGATCCAGTGAATGATATTGTTCCCCGGACCGAAAGTCAGCATAATCAGAGCAGCGGCAGTGACGACTGATGCAAATATGAAGAACCCCTTGTGCTCTCCGGTAAAAAGCTGTCTTATTTTTCCCACTTCGTATTAATTTAACAGGTAAAAACTACTCAAGACTTTAAATTCTCCACAAAATTAATTAATTTTGAAAGATTTTTCGATAAAGCCAGAAACAATTTATCAATTAATGATTAAAACACATATTCTATGAAACCTACATTGCTTGTTCTCGCTGCCGGTATGGGCAGCCGTTACGGTGGACTGAAACAGATGGACGGACTCGGTCCGAACGGAGAGACTATCATTGACTATTCTATCTACGATGCCGTACAGGCCGGATTCGGCAAGGTGGTCTATATCGTCAGAGGATATTTCAAGGAAGAGTTCGAGAAGACGGTAAAGGAAAAATACAGCAATGTCAAATGTATTGACGGCGAGCCTCTGAAGTTCGAGTTCGCTGTCCAGGAGCTTGACAAGATCCCTTCAGGATTCACTCTCAATCCGGAAAGGCAGAAACCGTGGGGAACCGCACATGCAGTGCTTATGGCAAGGGATCTTATCCACGAGCCTTTCGCAGTGATCAACGGAGATGACTATTACGGAAAAGAATCATTCAGGATCATCGCAGACTGGCTCAGGGCACACGAAAACACTGAAGGAGAGTATTCCATCGTTGGATTCGAGCTGGACAACACCCTTTCCGAATCAGGAGGAGTGTCAAGGGGTATATGCACGGCGGATGCAGAAGGTAAGCTCACCCACGTCGAGGAGCACCACAACATTGCAATGGCAGAAGATGGCAAGGTCTACGGAGATGACAGCAAAGGAGAGAAGGTGGCCCTTGACGGCAAGGCTCTCTGCTCAATGAACATGTGGGGATTCACTCCTGACTATTTCGAAAAGAGCGGAAAGATATTCAACAGCTTCCTTGAGAAGAACATCAACGAGCTCAAGGCTGAATTCTATATCCCGTATGCAATCGACTGCATGATAAAGGATGGCAGCGCAAGCACCGAGCTGCTCTCGACTCCATCACGGTGGTTCGGGGTCACATTCAAGGAAGACAGGCCAGGAGTCGTGGCGAAATTCAAGGAATTCGCTGACAACGGCATCTACCCTTCCCCTCTCTACAGATAGAAGCTCCAATATTGACAGTAAATGGGAAAGAGAAAAACCAGAAGATCGTTCGACCTGTTCTCGGCATTCAGCTATTATGTGCCGGGAGCAGGTGGAATATTCATGCTGCTCATAATGTTCATCATCGGAGCAGTCATCGGCAATGCAGCAATGCTGGGACTGACCGTGTATTCGAGCGAGACAGCCGAGACCTACGGGATGCTTGTCTCATATCCGCTGATGTTCCTGCCGCCGATGCTGTATGCTGCATACCAGAGCAGGAAGAATGAATATTTCGAAGGCGGATATCTGATCGACAGCAGCAATTTCGGGAACTTCTCGGGCCTGTCGATAGCCATTGCCGTATCGGTGGCCACACTTGCAGCGGCCTTCGCAATGGATTTCCTGAATATCGTCATGCCTCCGATGCCGGAAAAACTCGAAGCGATGATGTCTTCAATGATGGAAGGCCCGTTCTGGGTGACAATACTTGCGGTGTCGGTCTTCGCTCCATTCTTTGAAGAATGGCTGTGCCGTGGAATGATCCTCAGGGGTCTCCTGCAGAGGATGAAACCGGCCTGGGCTATCGTCATCTCCGCTCTGGTGTTCGCTCTGATCCACCTCAACCCGTGGCAGGCTATACCTGCCTTTGTATTCGGTGTCATATTCGGATATGTATATTACAGGACAGGGTCTCTGAAACTCACAATGCTGATGCACTGCGTGAACAATACTTTCTCCGCAGTCATCGGCAGGATAGAGATATTCAAGGATGCGGAAAGCTTCCTGGATGTGTTCAGCACCGGATCCTATATCGCTCTAAGCGTCCTCTGCGCGGCGATGGTCGTATTCTTCTTTTTCAGGATACACTCCATTCCTATTCCTTCAGGGCAGACCGGAGGCTGCACTCCCGTATGATTCGGTGACGGTCAATGAACCTTTCCGCCTCGGCAAGGGCAGCCGGTTTTCCTGTATCAAGAATATCCAGATGCCCCGGGGCTGCTCCTGAAATTCTGCAGAAAGCGCACGAATCTATATAGAAGTCAGTTATAGAGAACTTTACCGGGCGGACGGATGTGTCCGCCCTTTTCCTTTCCGTATCCTGCCGCGCGGAGAGCAGCCCGGCAGCATAGTCCTCCAGATACGGGAATATCCTGTCCGACAGAAGATGTATGCCTGAAAAGGCATATCCGGTGAGTCCGTTGCCGGAGACAAACGATTCCGCGTCGGATCCAGCGGCCTCTCCCGCTCCTCCTGGCAGGAACGGACTGCGGACAAGCCCGCTGTCCACATTGGTCCAGCCTTTCATTTCCATACTGTCATTAAACAGAAGATATCTGGATGTCTTCCTGGAACTCACCAGCAGGGTGGCGACGGCATCAGGATCCGCATTCATATAGAACCGGCGCAGGTCCGCATCCGAGAGTATGTCCACATTATGCACAAGAAAGCGGCCATCACCTTCCAGCAGAGGCCTTGCGTGCAGTATGCCGCCTCCTGTGTCAAGAAGTCCGGCTCTCTCATCCGAAAAACGTATACGTATTCCGAAATCGTCCATCGAATGCACATAGTCCTCTATCATATCCGCGAAATGATGGACATTTATCACTATGTCATCATATCCGGCAGAGATGAGTCTGCCGATCACTATGGATATGAGAGGTCTGCCGCACACCGGCACCAGCGCTTTCGGCATATTGTCTGTCAACGGCCTGAGCCTTGTACCGAGCCCGGCCGCAAATATCATAGCCTTCATCTGTCCTCCTTGTCTCTGCCTGGATATGACACGATATTCTGCTCTCGGTGCACCAGCACGACCCTGACCGCGTTCCCGAATGATGACACGACATGCTTTGCAAGACTCTCCGCGCAATAGACAGAACGGTGCTGTCCTCCGGTACATCCGAAACATACGGAAAGATGAGTGAAGCCACGATGCAGAAAATATCTTATATGAGGGTCTACAAGAGCATAGACATTGTCGAGGAACGGAAACACCCCGCCATCCTCCTCTATGAACCCGATGACTTCGACATCCATCCCTGTGAGCGATCTGTACCTTTCATATCTTCCGGGATTCTCCAGCGCCCTGCAGTCGAAGACATATCCTCCCCCGTTCCCGCTCCTGTCATCCGGAATGCCCTTCCTGTAGGAGAAGCTTGTAACCTCTACTGTGAGCGTGCCGCTGTCCTCCCTTATGAATCTGGACCAGCTGCAGGCCGGATCCGATAACTTCTGCAGAAGAGAGGACAGATACGGGCAGACATCGGACGGCCATGAAAGGAACTCCCTTATGTTCGCCATAGCATACGGAATACTTTCCATAAAATGACGTTTCTTCTCATACAGACCCCTGAAGCCGTACGCACCGAGCACCTGCAGCAGGCGGAAGAGCACAAACTGACGCAGGTCCTCCATAAAGAGGTCTCTGTCCACCTTTCTGTAACGTCCCAGCGCCTCGATATACGCAGATATGAGTTCAGACTTAAGTTCTGATGGATATGCCGACATTGCCTGCCATACAAAAGATGCAAGGTCATAATGCACCGGTCCCCGCCTGGCTCCCTGAAAGTCGATGAAGTAAGGGCGGCCATCATACAGCATAATGTTCCTCGCCTGGAAATCCCTGTACATGAATTCATTCCCTCCGACCGCAAGAAGTCTGTCCCTGAGAGTCTCGAAATCATCTTCAAGGCGCATTTCGTCAAACTCCACTCCGGTCATCTTCAGGAAGCAGTACTTGAAATAGTGGAGATCGAACATCACCGATCTGGAGTCGAACTCCGGCACAGGGCAGCAGCGGCTGAAATCAAATCCTTCCGCTCCCCGTACCTGCACCTCCGGAAGAGCTTCCACAGCCTGTATCAGAAGAGACCTCTCCCTGTCACTGTAAGAGTCTTCAGCCGCTCCGGACAGAGATGCCACGCCTTCCGCGGCACGCGCCCTTCCTCCCGAGACAGCATCATACAGACTGACACTGCCGAGATCCTGCTGGATATAATGGCGGCCATCATCGCTCACCGAATATATCCGGGGGACATTCAGACCCTTATCCAGCAGATGCCGCCCGATCTCGATGAACGCCCTGTTCTCCCGGACATCATCCCCCGACACCCCCACGACGGACTTCCCCCTGCCGGCAAGTCTGTAATATCTCCTGTTGCTGGCCGATCCGGCGATACGGGTGCATTCTTCCGGTTCATAGCCATAATATAGCCGAAAAAGAGTGGCCAATCCTGTCTCCATAAAGCTGTTCTGAAAGATAAATCGCAAATTTACTCAATAGTTCCGTTAAAAAATGTACATTTGCGAAATTTTAATATGAAGATATGAACGTTTCATACTGCTCGGACAAGTACCAGTACACAATGGGAAAGTCTTTCTATGACTGCGGCAAGAAAGACTGCAGGGCAATCTTCAATATGTTCTACCGCAAGGCTCCGGAAAACAACAACTGGGCTGTCGTCAGCGGGACGGATGAAGTTATAGAGATGGTTGAGAATCTCGGGAACATGTCCCCGGAGTTCTTCGAGAAATTCCTGCCGGGAGAGGAATACAGGGAATTCCGCGGCTACCTGAGCGCAATGAAGTTCTCCGGGAACCTGTATGCCATGCGCGAAGGAGAGATCGTGTTCCCGACCCAGCCTATAATCACCGTCGAGGCCCCTCTTATCGAGGCACAGGTGCTCGAGACGCCTATGCTGTGCATAATGAACCATCAGATGGCAGTCGCCACAAAGGCATCGAGGGTATGCAGGGCGACCGACAGGCCGGTAAGCGAGTTCGGCTCGCGCAGGGCCCACGGTCCATGGGCCGCCACTTACGGGGCGAAGGCCGCGATCATCGCCGGGTGCGCCAACACTTCCAACATACTGACAGGCGTGATGTTCGACTGCGGGTCCACAGGCACAATGGCTCACAGCTATGTGACTTCATTCGGCTGTTCCGTCGAAGGCGAGCACGAGGCGTTCAATACCTATATAAAGACCCACAGGAACGAGACCCTCATTCTTCTCATAGACACATACGACACCCTCAAATGCGGAATACTCAACGCCATCCGGGCATACAGGGAGAACGGGATAGATGACTCGTACAGATACGGATACGGAGTCAGGCTCGACAGCGGGGACCTCGCATATCTCTCGACGGAATGCAGGAGGATACTCGATGAGAACGGGATGAAGAACTGCAGGATATTCGCTACAAACTCACTGGACGAATATATAATATCGGACCTTGAAAGACAGGGAGCGAAGATAGATTCGTACGGTGTAGGCGACGCTATCGCCACCAGCAAGACCAATCCGTGTTTCGGGAACGTGTACAAGCTTGTCCAGATGGATGACATGCCGGTCCTGAAACGGTCCGAGGACAAGGCGAAGCTCATCAATCCGGGATTTCAGATCACCTACAGGATAATGAAGGATGATCCAGAGAAAGGAAAGGTGTTCAAGGCGGATGTCACTTGTCTCAGGGGAGATTCACTTGCAAGACTGATAGAAGGCGGAGAGACATTCACCATCTGCGATGAATACGACAGATACAAGTCCAAGACCTTCGAGGCAGGGACATACACAGCCTCCGCCCTCCAGCACCAGGTGATGAAGGATGGCAGACGCTGCGTACCGGTGCACACGATCTTCGAGAAGAAGGAATACTACAGCACCACCCTGCACCACTTCAGCCCGAGCGAACGCAGGCTCATCAATCCGCACTATTACAAGGTGGACATATCAGATGACCTGTACAACACCAAGATGTCGATCATCGACCGGCTCGTGGAGGAGATAAACGGATTCAGAATAGACTGACCCAATGATATGCAGCCTGCCTTCCGGCAGGCTTTTTTTATACCCTTTACCAGAGCCGCTGCATCATAATTCAGTATTTTTTACTATATTGGCAAATGTATGGCCACTGTTCCGACCTGCACGAAATAACAGTTTTTCAGTAAAGAATAATGAAACATAAGATATTTTCACTTCTGACCGGGCTTTTGCTTACAGTTGCATACGCCTATGACAGTTACGCTCAAGATATTGTCATAGGCGGGACTGTGGTCGATACAGAGGGCCAGCCGGTCATCGGGGCCGGAGTGTTCTGCATCGGCCAGGAAAATATAGGCACGACTACCGAGATAGATGGCAGCTTCATACTTGAAGTACCTGAAGGGGTGACGGCCCTCAGGATATCATCCCTGGGGATGAAGTCCGCCGAATATATGATTCCTCGGAACATCCCGGCAGGGGGGGCGAAGATAATTCTTGAATACGAAGAGAATATCCTCGAACAGGTAGTCGTCACTGGATATTCCCAGACTACGGTCAAACGGATCACAGGCTCGGTAGGAATTATCTCATCCGACAAGTTCGAAGGCAAGCCCGTATCATCGGTCAGCGCCCTGATGCAGGGAGAGCTGGCAGGAGTCCAGGTCACTGCCGTTTCCGGACAGCCTGGCACCCAGTCAAGGATAAGGATAAGGGGTACGAACAACCTGTCCGGCAGCAGCGACCCGCTCTGGGTAGTCGATGGAGTCCCTCTCCAGGATGAAGCCCCGGATCTGTCATCCGAGGAACTGGCGGCAGGAGGCTTCGACAATATCTTCGTCAACGGTGTCGGAAACATCAATCCGAACGATATCGAAAGCATCACGGTCCTCAAGGATGCAGCCGCATCGGCCATATACGGCTCCCGTGCTGCCAACGGTGTGATAGTGGTGACGACCAAGAGGGGCAAGGAAGGAAGGATGAAGGTCAACTATTCCAACAATTTCATCTGGTCCTTCAGACCTCAGAGGAGCCTCGACCTGATGAATTCAGAAGAGAAGCTCGCCTGGGAGCAGGAGCTGTGGGATGAATTCTCCGCCGAGAAATACGAAAGATCCCTGACCGACAATACAGTGATCTTCCCTGTCATAGGTGTCGTCGGGCAGATCCGTGCCGGAGTCGGCGATTTCGCCGATATGGCAGGCGACACCGAAGCCCAGGATGCCTACATCGAATCGCTGAAGAAAATCAACACGAACTGGTACGACATCCTGTTCCGCAACGCTTTCTCCCAGAACCACCATCTCAGCCTGAGCGGAGGTTCCGACAGATACACCTACTATGTATCAATGGGATTCAACGATGACAACGGCATGCTCATCAACAACCGCTACCAGAGATACAATATGACAGCCAATGTCACAATGACTCCCGCCGATTTCGTAAAGCTTGACATCGGCATCGATACGGCAAGGCAGAGCTCCGTGTCTCCGGACAGCAGCGTGGATGCATTCACCTACGCATACTTCGCCAACCCGTACGAGGCCCCTTATGATGCAGACGGCAACTATGCCGCGGACAGGACCTATTTCTCGCTCGGCTATTACAACGGACGCGGCCAGGAGGAAGTGATGCCGGAGAACGGATTCAACATACTGAGGGAGCTTGACAGCAACAGCACAGAGACAGTAAACTGGTCCAACTCGCTCAGGGGATCTCTCGACATAAATATATTCGGGCCGCTGAAGTTCGTAGGACTGGCCTCGTACTCTTTCTCCAGCACATCCACGGACAAGATCGTGGACAAGGACACTTACACTGCATTCAGGGACAGGCTCGGAAATGATGACCACTCGCTGACGAACCTGTACGGGTCAATAACGCAGAACAGGGCCGGCAGGAACAGCTATGTGCTCAGGGGGCATTTCGCGTTCAACGAGACATTCAAGGACATACATACTCTTGCCGTGATAGCCGGTGCTGAGATAAGGGGTGCAAATTCCAACACGGTGTTCAGCAAGAGGTACAACTACGACCCGGTCACCGGAACTACGTCGCTGCCCCCGATAAGCGGCCCCCAGGACGAGTGGCTGAGCGAGGTGGAACGGCTCAACGGAGAATATTTCACCAAGACCAGATATGCATCATTCTATGCATCAGCCGACTACTATCTCCGCAGCAGCATCGTACTCAATGCATCGTTCAGGACGGACGGAAGCTCCAACTTCGGCAGCAACAGGCAGTTCAACCCGACATGGAGCGCCGGGGCGGCCTGGCATCTTGCCGAAGAGAACTGGCTGAAAGACAACAATACAGTATCGCACCTGACCCTCCGTCTGTCATACGGATACACCGGGGATGTGAACTCAAGCACCACCCATCAGCTTGTAATGCAGTATCTGCAGCAGTCATACCGCCGGTACGGAGAAGACTCATATATGCTCGGGACAATCCCGTCCGCTCCGAACCCCGACCTCGGCTGGGAGAGGACGCAGGACATGAAGGCTGCCCTCGATTTCGGGCTGTGGGACGACAGGCTGTCTGTCAATACCGAGGCATATTACAGACTGAGCACGGATGTGGTGACTTCCTCACAGGTGATGTCCACCACCGGATTCTCCTATGTCAACTTCAACTCCGCCGATATAATGAACAGCGGTATAGAGACCACGGTGAACGGATATATAATCAGGAACAGGGACTGGAGGCTGAATGCATCGGTCAACTTCGCATACAATTACAACAAAGTCCTCAAGTACAGGCCTGCCACATATACCGGAGTCACGGCAAAAGACAGATATGTCGAAGGATATCCCATAGGAGCCATACTGTCAGGAAAATATGATGGGATAGACCCGGAAAGCGGACTCTATATGTTCGAGCTCAGGCCGGATGCGGAAATCAGGACGGCCAGCGACCTGAACAAGGCGGACAACTACAGATACTACCTCGGGACCACCATCGCCCCGTTCAGCGGAGGCTTCAACATCACCGCTTCGTGGAAGCTCCTGAGGCTGAGCATCAGCGGTGTCTATTCAATCGGCTCCAAGGCATACGACAACATAGAATCGCCAGCCTCCTATACGAATGCCAGGCACAACGGTGTGTCGACAGAGACCGTGCAGTCCCAGTACAGCGACCTGTATTCCAACCACCTGAACGTCAACAGGGACAGGACCGACAGATGGACAGAAGGGCATACCACGGGAGTGAAATACCCGAGGATATATGACTACTACGGCACGAAATACAACTTCGAGTCATACAACCCAATGGACTGGAATATAATCAATGCCATATATCTCAAGGACATATCGTACCTCCGGATAAAGTCCATAATCCTCTCCTGCAGACTTCCGGAGAAGTGGGTGGCAAAGGCAAAGATGACGGATGTGAGCTTCAACCTGTCCCTGAACAATTTCATAACCATAACCGGATACGATGGGATGGACCCGGAAGTGCCCGGGGCGACATACCCGACCACAAGGTCAGTATCGTTCGGATTAAACATAGGATTCTGATATGAGACGCTTGCTATACATATCGATATTGTCTGTGGCGGCCGTATCCTGCAAAGGATATCTCGATGTGCAGCCGCAGGGGGAAGTCATCCCGAAGACAGACGAGGAGTTCGCCGCAATCATGGACAACAGGATATTCGACATAGAGGGCGGAGGAGACGAATATGTCATCGGCAATATGGATGCCATCGCAAAATACGAGGGATATGCAGACAATCTCGATGCCAACATAATGGTCGGGAATCTGGTCGCCTACAGCGGGGACAACATCAACATCCGCCAGAGCGAATGGAGGGGTATCTTCCAGATAATAAGGGACTGCAACATCGTGATAGAGAACCTTGAAGGAAGGACTTCCGATGTCGCGAAAGGCACCCTTGCGGCTGCATACGCGATGAAAGGGATCTGCTACTACAACCTGCTCAGGAACTGGTGCGAGCCGTGGGAAGCAGGAAAGGAAAGGACACAGACGGGACTTCCGATAGTCGACAGGTTCGACATAAAGTCAATGCCGGACAGGGCCAGCCTCTATGAATCCGCCGAATATACGGAGACAATGCTTCTGAAAGCCCTCGCCCAGGAGAACAAGGACGCAAAATATTTCTTTACAGAGTTCGTGATAAAGGCATATCTTGCCAGGCTGTATTTCTGGTGCGAAGACTGGGATGCCGTCATCAGCATATGCAACGACATTATCACAAACAGCGGACTTGTCATAACCCCGGCGGCTGAATACGAGGAAATGATCCAGGCGGAAAATGACAGGAAGGGGGAGGTGATCGTACGCTCGCACATCAACAATGCCAGCGAACTGGACTGGTACTTCTCATACGTGAGGGGCTATATTTCAAGCCGCCCCGCCAGCTCGGCCCTGATAAGGCTGTTCGGGGATGATCCGGAGAAGGATGTCAGATACCGGATATCCTTTGACAGCAGAAGGTTCAATACCAAGAACCCTGAGTGCAGGGTCAGACTGTCCGAGATAGCGCTGATGCTTGCCGAGGCATACTGTCACAAAGAAGATAGCGGCAATGCTCTGGCGTGGCTCAACGAACTCAGGCGCAACAGGATAGATGGAGTGACCGACTTCACAGAATCCACGCTTCCTCCTGTCAGGACGGACAACAGGATCAAGGAAGATGCTACTGGAAAGCCTCTCACTCCCCTGCTGCAGGCCATTCTGGATGAGCGGCAGAAAGAACTCTATATGGAAGGAGACAGATGGTTCGAACTGAAGCGCAACGGCAGGCCGGAATGGTGGATAATCAACAACGGGCTGAAATATACCACAAAGAAATATATGTACACCGCTCCTGTATACAAGGGAGATGTAGACCTCAACCATAATTTCGAGCAGAATCCAGGATATGACAGCTGATTCCGGGCGCAACGAGACAGCGTCGCGGACTACCGGATGCGGAAAAGCAGCACGACACATTAACACACAACTGATTATGAACAAAGACACAAATATATTTACAATTACGGCGACTTTGCTGGCAGCGGCTACCCTGCTGTGCAGCTGCTCCTACAATGAGCTGCCTCCGAAGACTGATGATGCCACTACAGACTATATCCTGCCGGCAGGCACACTGCCGTCGGCTGATGAACTCGCCACTGTTAGGGCACTGAAAGAGGAATATGAAAACGCCATAGCACAGTGAACATTCAACAACTTTAAAACAATATGATTATGAAACGGATTCTGACAATTTTGGCGCTTGCCGCGGCAGTCATCGCTGCAGCGTCATGCGAAAAGGAAGGAAACAAGGACGGACAGCCTACCATACAGTTCTCCCGGTCGCTCTACCAGCTGTACACCGCGGCATCAGTAGATGTATCGGTGCAGATCAGCTCCCCGGCGACAGAAGATCTGTCCATACCCCTGGCATTCGGAGGTACGGCTACAATAGATGAAGACTATTCTGTCTCGTCATCAGCCATAACTATCCCGGCCGGAGAGTCTACCGGCAGCATTACCGTCACCTACATCGCGATGGAAGAAGGAGAGGAGATAAACATTACGATGGCATCCATACCGGAAGGATATGCGGAAGGATCAAGGAGATCCGCAATCGTATCCTACGTTGCGCAGGAGGCAATCATCTATTCCTTTGAATATGAGAGCGGAGATCTCCTCGACAGATATATCGTCAACATTTCGCTGACCGGGGCGACAAGCCAGGAAGACTATGTATTCGATACAGAGACGGTGGTTCCTGTATCCGTCACGGGAGAAGGGGCATCTCTCATCAATATCGAGAATGATGGTTTCGTATTCAATGCAGGAGAGAGCACAGGCAGGCTCACTATGACGATAAACGACGACTCGTTCGCCGGCAATGTCCCTGCCACGATAAGCGTTGCGGATGACAGATACGTCGGAGGCAATGTCCCTTCAATGACTATCTACGTCAAGGGTATTCTCACGCCGGAGACCATTCTCGGCACATGGGAGTTCGATGAAATAATCAATCTGGATGAACTCGAACTGTGGTTCGAGGAAATGTGGGATGATCCTACCCTTCTGCCTACCCATAATGAAGGCTTCACCCTGACATTCGGAGGAAGTGAGGGCAGCTATACCATAACTCCTGGAGGAGAAGGTGATTTTATGAACTATTATCGTGAGACAACGATAAGCCATACCGCTCCTGTCAACCCTGTATCCGGCAGCATCACGCTCGGTGCATATACCAGCGATGAAGCCCAGATGTTCACCGCGGAAGTGGACACACCTCGCCAGCAGATCACATATTTCAGACTGGCTGAGGTGAACAGGGCGTTCAGTGCAGAGACAGAGACCATCGGCGCAGGCACAATAGCCATGCGCCTGCGCAACGATGGCAAGCTTGAGATCTACATCAAGGACTACGACCAGCCTCCGTTCGGAGAGATGTGGTGGGATGGATTCGACCCGGATATGTTCAGCTTCGCAGCCACATTCACAAAAGCGGAATAGGACCGGCCGTGCAGCCGCCGGCATTGACAGGCTGATTTTTACTCAAACCGGACGGGAAAACTCGTCCGGTTTTCATTTTTATTGTATATTTGCAAGTTCTATGGTCAAACTGATCGGGAAAATACTGGTACCCGCACTTCTTGTCGGGACGGCTGCCATCCAGTCTTTCGGGATTGATGCGGGCAGGGCTGTCCGTTTTCTGCAGGACCATGATTCGACAGCATTCTCACAGGGCCCGGACTCGCTATACATCTCCGACTCGATGGACATCATGGACACCACAGTCGTATCCCCAAGAGACACGATAACCGTCCCGGACTCGCTCAGAGAGACCGATCCGCTGAAATTCAGATACTTCATAGCGCTGAGAGATTCCGTCACACGGATCCAGACCAGAGACTCCCTGATGGCGGCCAAGGACACTATAGGGCTGATGCAGTTCGACTCCCTGTATACCAAGGATTCTGCAGAAGTGGCCCAGGCAAACGGCAGCCTTACAAAGAAAGAGAGAAGGAAATATGACTACGAGCAGGAACTGCCTAAAAAGATGGCTGCGGCAATGGCCAAGCTGGAGAGGGCGGACAGCATAAAGGCGGCAAAGGACAGCGCCATAGCGGCCAAGCCGAGAATATTGGAGACCTATGCTGTCCCTGACTCGATGCAGTACAAGAGAATGATAACCTGGACCCACGACAGGAACTTCAACGAGGTACAGCTGTTCGACTACGACACGACATACAACTGGCACTACAACGACCTTCCGATATACAGGGAGGACATAAATGCAAACCATCTGGGACCTGCGGGATCGGCATCGCAGCTCTACAACTTCTTCAGGAGGGAGGAGGCGGACAACGCCATCTTCTTCACCCCGTACCAGATATACAACTATACTCCCGAGAATCTTCCGATGTACAATACCAAGACCCCGTATACCGAGCTTGCATACTGGGGGACGCTTTTCGGCAAGGATGAGAAAGAGGAGTCCAACATCAAGATACTCACTACCCAGAATATCCTTCCGGAATGGAATGTAACTCTCGAATACCACAGATTCGGAAGCAAGGGTATGCTTCTGAACGAGGATACGGACAACAGGACATTTGTCGCATCGACAAACTATATGGGGAAGAGATACCTTATGCACGCCGGATACATCTACAACAAGGTGAGCCGGACGGAGAACGGAGGTATCGTGGACAATTTCTGGATCAGGGACACCACAGTCGACGGGAAGGAGATCGCCGTGGCTCTGAACAGTGCACACAACAAGATCAAGAAGAACACCGTATTCCTCGACCAGTCCTACAGGATACCGTTCAATTTCATCTATGACATCGGTAAAGGGAAACGCAAGGCGAGAAAGGCTGAAGAAGCCCGCAGGGACAGCATAATGGCTACAGGAGACAGCACGGCCATAGCGGCACTGCTGGAAGAGGAAAAGGCAAGGGAGTCGGAAAAGATGGCGGCAGACAGCCTTGACAGGGACATAACATCCGCCTTCATCGGCCACAGCTCCGAATATACGGTATATACAAAGAACTATACGGACGCCATTGATGCCGGGGACGAGACAGGAAGGGATTTCTACGGCAACCGTTTCTTCATAAACCCGACCAACAGCACGGACTCGATGAGGGTGATGAGACTGGAGAACCGTGTGTTCCTCAGGCTACAGCCGTGGAAGGCTGACGGCATAGTATCGAAACTGGATGTAGGTATAGGTGACAAGCTGCTCAACTACTATGACTACAGTCCATCCAACTATCTCAGCACCAGACGCAACACGGTACTGAACTCAATGTACATCTATGCCGGGGCCCAGGGTCAGTACAAGAAATATTTCGACTGGAACGCAACAGGAAAGTATACTTTCCTCGGATATGAGGTCAATGATTTCGGGATCGATGCCAATCTGACATTCAGTGCCTATCCTTTCCGCCGGGACAAGAGCAGTCCGCTCCTTCTGAACGCGCATTTCGAGACAAGCCTGAAAGAGCCTGACCATTACCAGCAGAGACTGTTCACCAACCACTTCAGGTGGGAGAATGATTTCGGCAAGATCTCCACGACAAAAATCGAAGGCAGGCTGATGATCCCTCGCTGGAATCTTGAGGCGATGTTCGGATATGCCCTGCTGGGCAACAACATATATTACGACACAGATGGTATCGTCAGACAGAACGGACAGGCGATGAGCGTAATGTCGGCCTATCTCAGGAAGGATTTCAGACTATGGAAATTCCATCTTGACCACCAGGCACTGTTCCAGGTCTCATCCAATCCGGATGTGCTTCCGCTCCCTATGCTTGCTTTGAATTTCAGATATTATCTCCAGTTCGATGTAGTAAAGAAAGTGATGCAGATGCAGATCGGGGCCAACGGAAGGTACACGACGAGATGGTATGCCCCGGCATACAACCCTGTGGCAGGTGTCTTCCACAACCAGAACGAGGAAATGTACGGCAACTGCCCGGACATTGACGTATTTGTAAATATACAGTGGAAAAGGGCGTGCATTTTCATAAAGCTTGTCAATGTCGGGCTGGGCTGGCCGAATGACCAGGCAGACTATTTCAGCGCACATCACTACATTCTGCCTCAAAGGACGCTTAAAGTCGGTATATTCTGGCCGTTCTATATACAGCCGGGCAAGAACGCCCGTGTAGGAGGAGGTTCAGGCTCCGGAGGAGGGGCCACGGGCGGCACTGGAGGAATGACATCCCAGAGACAGTCCATAAACTGACAGATGAAAGACAATATACAGACCCCGGTATGGAGGCTTGCCTTTACAGTACTGCTGTTCTTTGCGGTTCCGGAAAGGACATACATTTCCGTTCCTGAAAGGCCGGACACTACATATGCGTTCGGGGACGGACATATATCGTGCGTGATCGACACGGGAAACGACATGTACTCAAAGACCGGGCTGAAAGCAGGATTCAACTATGAACTTCTGCATATGTATGCCGAATCTGCCGGCTGCCTGGTCGAGATATCTGCAGCCAGAGATGGAGAATGCTACATAGATTCCCTCAACTACGGCACTATCGACATCCTCGTCAGACTTTCCGCTGACAGTCTGGCCAATCCCCTGCTGCGCAAGTCCAGGAACGTAGACAGTTACTGTGCATGGTACCTGAGAGCAGACCAGACAGCCGAGATGAAAGATATAAATCTGTGGATCAATTCATTCACCGGAACAGCGGAATACTCTGAACTGCAGAAGAGATTCTACAGCCCGTATGATCCGTTCAGAAGGCTTGAACGCGGAACCGTATCGCAGACTATCAGTCCATATGACAGTCTTATAAAGAAACATGCCTCCAGACTTGACTGGGACTGGCGTCTGCTCGCCGCTGTCATCTGGCAGGAATCCAGATTCGCAATCAACTCATCATCTTCCAGAGGGGCATCCGGACTTATGCAGGTAATGCCCGGTACTGCCGAATATTATGGGATAACAGACCTTCTCGACCCGGAGCAGAACATTATCGCCGGGACCAGGCACCTTGCCAGGATCCAGGATAATTTCGATGGAGATGAATTTTCCGATGAAGAAAGGATAAATTTCACCCTTGCGGCATATAATGCCGGCGAAAGGAGGATCGAGGACTGCAGGATATTCGCCGGACAGAAAGACCTCGACAACACCCGGTGGGAGGATATCGTCAAGGTCATCCCTGATATGAGAAAATATTCCTTTGTCTACGGTGATACGGTAAGGTCGGGCAGATTCAGGGGGACAGAGACGATCAACTATGTATCCAAGGTAATGGAAATCTACCGGGCTTTCTGCGAAATCTGTCCCGAAGTCTGATCAGCGCACAGTGACACTCTTTGCCGGGTCCACTTTCGCTATGAACAGGGACGGGATCAGCAGCAGCAGCATAATGACGCAGAAGGCGGCAAGGTCTGCAAGCAGCACCAGTCCGATATCGATATGCACGGGGACAAAAGAGACAAAATAATTTGCAGGATCGAGAGCGAGAAAATGTGTAAGTCCCTGCACGGCACAGAAAGCGAAAGCCAGCAGATTGCCTGCAGCCATCCCTTTGAGGACTATCACTGATGAACTCGCGAGGAATATCTTCGCTATCGACATATCGGTCATACCGAGTGCCTTCAGCAGGCCGATGGTCGAAATGTTCTCGAACAGCATTATCAACAGTCCGGATATCATATTGAAGCCGGCAACCACTGTCATCAGGACCATAATGAACAGGACGTTGGAATCAATAAGATCGAGCCAGTCGAACAGCTGGGGATAGCTCTCCACCGCAGAAGAGGCGACTACAGTATCATCATCTTCCGATGCCGAGGAAAATATCGTAAAACCGACCTTGTCGGAGATTGCCTGCATTTCGCGTACATTCCTGTACCTGTCTTTAAGCAGGATCTCCATAGATGACACCTCGTCTTCGGCCCAGCCGTTGAGTCTCTGCATATCTGCAAGAGCTGCATACACAACCATCACGTCCTCCATATCAGCCACAGGCTCGTATATGGAGGCTACCTTGAATTTCCTTGCCCTGACCCTCTCCCCTATGAAATACGCCGGCATATCATCTCCGGGCTCCAGAGAAAGCATCGCGGCAAGCCTTGAAGGCAGCATCACCGTCATGGAGCCGATGGTGTCTTCGCCGAAAGATTCCACCCCCTTGAATATGACACCGTGGATATTGTCCGCGTTCTTGACTATGCCTGCCCTGTATACCGCCGGATGCAGTTCCTTCACGCCTTCCAGAGAGGAGACATTGTCGAGCCAGGAGGGATAACGTCCTATCGGGGATGTCTCCCCTATATAGTTCATATTGACAGGCGTTATCATGATATCTCCGGAAAAGCCGGAGATACCATCCCTTATCTCGTTCCGGAACCCGGAAGAAACCGCCACGGCGATTATCATCACAAGGAAACTGACTGCGATGCATATCATCGCCAGCCGTCCCTTGAAACGGAGTCTTGAGGCTATGAAAAGCGATACATCCATCAGAGTCAGCGGAACACGGTCACCAGATAACTACGCGTTCTGATTCCGGACGGTACATCGGATCCCCCTCCTTGATACCGAAGGCATCGAAGAAAGTGTCTATGTTCCTGAGCGTCACGTTGACCCTGTTGTTCCCCAGAGAATGTACATCAAGCTTAGTCAGACGTGCTATCTCTTCATCCGTTATATTCTGCGCCCAGAGAGTCGCATAGGCGATATAGAACCTCTGCTCCGCAGTGAATCCATCGACAGGGGCAGGCTCCTTGCCTCCGAAAGAATTCTTCATGGCCGTGTATGCTATCCTGAGTCCTCCCTGGTCTGCAATATTCTCTCCGAGACAGAGGGCACCGTTTGCGTGCATTCCAGGAAGCACTTCCACCTCATCGAACTGTTTCACGAGAATGTCTGTCCTGGCCTTGAATGCAGCCTCATCTTCAGCCGTCCACCAGCCGGACATATTCCCCTCCTTGTCGAAATGCCTGCCCTGGTCATCGAATCCGTGCGTCATCTCGTGGCTTATGACCACTCCTATCGCGCCGTAGTTGACAGCATCATCCGCATCCCTGTTGAAGAACGGAGGCTGGAGTATGGCTGCCGGGAAGCAGATCTCGTTTGTCGTCGGATTGTAGTAGGCATTGACCGTCTGAGGACTCATCAGCCATTCGCTCCTGTCGACAGGTTTTCCGAGTCTCGACAGATTGTCCTTTGCATACCAGTTCATTGCATTCACCATATTCTGATAATATGACAGCTGCGGGTCGATCTCAAGGGTGCTGTAATCTTTCCAGTTGTCCGGATAGCCGATCTTTACGGTAAAGGCGGACAGCTTTTCCTGGGCCTTTGCCTTGGTTTCATCCGACATCCAGTCAAGAGCCGCTATATGTTCACTGAGTGCAGCCTGGATATTGGCTACCATTGCGGACATCTTCTCCTTGTCCTGTGCAGGGAAATACCTTTCGACATACATCTTTCCGACAGCTTCGGAGAGTATGCTGTTCGGAACGGCCATCGCCCTCTTCCAGCGAGGCTTCGGTTCCTGCACTCCCGCCATCTGCTTCTGGAAGAAATCAAAGGATGCCATATAGAAATCATCGCTGAGAGCATCGCATGCACCTGCAACGACCTGGCAGAGCAGATAGCTCCGGAGTTTCTCCAACGGCATCGATGCCACTATGGCATCAAGTGCCTTGAAATATGACGGCTGTCCGACAATCACTTTATCCTGGACTCCTATACCGACATCATCCAGATACCTGTCAAACTGCAGGGAAGGGTATTCCCGGGCAATCTCAGACGATGACATCGGATTGTAGCATCTCTGCACATCCCTGAGCTCCACCTTGCTCCATGATATGGCCGCAATCGCATCCTCCACTTCGAGTGCCTGGTCAGCTGATTCTGAAGCATTCTCTATCCCTGCAAGAGACAGAACCTTCTCGAGAAAATCCCTGTATCCGGTCTTGAGCCCGGCATTCTCCGGGTCGAGATAATAGTCCCTGTCACCCATTCCCAGTCCGCTCTGGTCCATATACAGCACATTTACATCCGTATCCATTGCATCGGAAGACACGTAGATCCCGAAGAAAGGGTTCTCCCCGTCAAGATGTATCTTCGCCACAGCATCAATAAGTGCAGCCTTGTCATTGACGGCAAGCACCTCATCCAGATACGGCCTGAGAGGGGCGGCCCCTTCGGCATTCCTCTTTGTGGAATCGAGTGCCATTTTATACAGATCCGCTATCTTCCTGTCGGAACTGCCCGGCGCAGTCTCCATATTCTGCATATCCTCGAACAGTTCATTGAGCCGTTTCTGATTATTGTCATTCAGCATATCGAATGAACCATACCTTGAATATTCCGGCCTGAGAGGGTTCTTCTTCTGCCACCCTCCTGTCGTGTACATATAAAAATCCTCGGCAGGGCTCACCGATGTATCAAAATTGGTGGTGTCGATGGCCGGCACCTTCTCTCCACGGCCGCCGCAGGCTGCCGCAGAAATCATCGTCAATACCATAAATATTGTCTTTTTCATTTCAGTATGAATTTAATATCCTGTTAATTACAAATCATCTGTCGTGGCTGTGCCTGCGCCTGTACAGCTGCCAGCTGTTGAATGCGTTGTGCCAGATGCTGTAGAATCCTCCGGCGATGGATGTCACCGGCGTCATGAACGTATACCCCATCCAGATGGCAAATACGGTGTTCTTCTGCCCGAGAGCCTGGCCTGCCGTCACAGAAGCCCCGTAAGCCATCCCTATCTTTCTCCCGAGCCAGAACTGCACTATACAGCAGGCCAGGGATACCGCCGCAATGCCAGCCTGGTACGGGAGGGGGACATCGCTGTGCACGATAGATCTGGTAGTCATTATGATAGCAAGCATAAGGTTGAATGACCATATATAGAACGGGAGGTTCTCATAGCAGACAATCCTCCTGTGCAGCCGCGGCATTGTGAAACGGACTACCCAGGCAAGCAGCAGGGGGCAGATCAGCAGAGGGAAGACCTTGGCCATTATCATACTGAAGGACACTATGAAAGATATCCCTTCAGCAGGATGTACAAGAGGTACGGCCAGAGGCACCGATATAGCCGTGACAAGGTTGACAAGTATCATATAGGTCGTGATTCCCGGCATATCCCCGCCAAGCTTCCCTGTCACTACCGCCGCTGCGGTAGCGGTGGGACAGATGAACATCAGCATCGCGCTCTCGAGCATCACTTTCCAGTGTCCGTCCCTGAGGAAGACATCCAGGCTCACCAGACCGAAAAATACCGCCGCCTGGAAAAGGAGGAGCCACAGCTGCCATTTGCGTGGACGCATATCCTTAGGTGATATCCTGCAGAATGCAAGGAAAAGCAGAATAAACAGCAGGACCGGCTGGAGAGCGGTCACGGCATCATACAGCGCCGGTCCGAAACCGGACAGCGAAGGTATATTGATATATATGAGATATACAGCCGCCCCGGCAGCCATAGCCAGAAGCAGCATCCAGTCTTTCACAAAAGCGATAAGTCTTCCGATCATTTCCGTTTCCCCTTCTTCAGCACATCCAGCCTTGCCTGGGCGGAAATCCTCTCTGTCTCATCCGGGGTGGATGCGATCAGGGAAGGAAGATATCTGAGCTCGCCCTTTATGTCATCATTGCGGCGGCACAGCAGCACACAGTTCTTTGCGGCCGTGTAATCCTCCGGATCTATCTTCAGGACCTTCCTGTAATATTTCAGAGCCGTCTTTGGATTGTCTTCGACGACAAAGAAATACGAGCCGATATTGGACAGAAAGACAGTAGAGGCAGGTTCAAGCCCGCTCATTTTCTCCGAAAGCTGCCAGAACGCCCTGTAAGACACGGGAGAAGCGATATTGAAGAAAAGATAGCAGTATTCCTGCACCGCTCCCGTGAAGAACTCATCATCCGCCGGCCCGCCATCGAATCTCCATCCTGCTGTTCTGTCCCCGTAATAACGGTCAATGATTTCATTCAGGCACACAAGCGCCATATCCGGACTCTCCTTCTCGTATGAGATCAGGGCATTCGCCTTCATGAAGCTGATGTCAAGATCGAGAGGATACAGGGCCTCAGCCCTGTCGATGTTCTTCAGAGCGATAGCGAACAGCGAATCGTCATACACAGTCTCCTCGAAATACCTTACATCCGCTCCCGAGGAATCCTTGAGCGTAAACAACGGCTCGTTGCCGAGATATTTCCTGCCCGGTCTGCTCACCACCGTGGTCTTCTGCCCTTTGGTAAGATAATAGCTGTATCTGGCAAGCAGCATCTTGCGGTTGTCGGGATCCACTTCCGCCCAGCCGTTCAGGACCGTCTCGACCCCGACACCGGCTGCGCCGAGCCTGGAGACAAGCATATC
>JADIMI010000087.1 GCA_017694845.1 Candidatus Cryptobacteroides intestinavium | reverse complement strand
CTTCCTGGCAATATCGTAGGAATATCAGTGAAGGTCGGGGACACTGTAAAGGCAGGACAGCAGGTCGCAGTGCTCGAGGCGATGAAAATGGAGAACACCATCGAGTCTCCTGTCGCCGGCACAGTGACGGCAATCCACGTAAACATCGGGGATTCAGTCCCTGCTGATGCCCCTATCGTCACCATCGGATAACCACGCCCATCTCCACCACTCAATGTTTCCCGGAAAAGACATATTGATTCTGGACGGAGCAATGGGGACCATGATCCAGAGATACGGTCTGTCGGAGGAAGATTTCCACGGCAGACCTTTCTCTGATATTCCGCAGGAACTCGCCGGAAACAACGAATGCCTCAACCTCACCCGCCCCGATATCATTGAAGAAATCCACAGACAGTACATCGAGGCCGGAGCGGACATCATCGAGACCAACACTTTCAGTGCCAACCGGATTTCCCAGCTTGAGTACGGATGCGGCAGCCTGGCAGGGCAGATGGCGTTCGAAGGGGCAAGGATTGCAAGACGGACGGCAGACAAGGCAATGTCCGGGACAGGAAGACGGGTCATAGTGGCCGGCAGCATAGGCCCGACATCCAAATCCCTGTCTCTCGCATCCGATGTATCCGATCCTGCATACAGAGCGTTCAGTTTCGATGATATGGCAGCTGCGTACGGGGAACAGGCAGAAGCTCTGCTGGAGGGAGGAGCGGACCTTATCCAGATAGAGACAAGCTTCGATGCCCTGAACGTCAAGGCAGCGCTGTATGCCATATCACAGCTGAACAGGAAGGGCATCCTGTCTCATAGCCGGATACCTGTAATCATATCCGCATCCGTCGCCGACAGGAGCGGAAGGACACTGACTGGACAGACAATCGAAGCGTTCTACGCTTCCGTCTCCCATTATCCGCTCACGGCATTCGGGCTCAACTGCTCTCTCGGAGCCTCAGAGCTCGCACCTCTGGTCAAAGACATCTCGCTTCTTGCCGACTGTCCCGTGATATGCTATCCTAATGCAGGTCTGCCGAACGAAATGGGAGGCTATGACCAGAGTCCGGAAGAGATGGCCTCGGAAATAAGGAAAATGGCAGAGGCCGGTCTGCTGAATATTACAGGAGGCTGCTGCGGAACCACTCCTGAACACATCAAGGCTATCGCCGCAGCAGTGAAAGGGATTCCGGCCAGAAAGCAGCCGCAGAAGTCCGGACCCGACAGCAACACTCTGACAGTAAGCGGACTCGAACCGGTCCATATCGACCTTGCCACAAGCAATTTCACAAACATAGGGGAAAGGACCAATGTAGCCGGATCCAGAAAATTCGCCAGGCTCATTGCAGCCGGAGACTACGCGGCCGCACTGCAGATCGCCGCTGACCAGATCGAAAACGGTGCATCTGTCATAGACATCAATATGGATGATGCAATGCTTGACAGCACCAGAGAAATGGAAAGGTTCTGCCGCTACATTTCCAACGAACCAGGAGCGGCAAAGGCTGCCCTGATGATCGACTCATCGCACTGGGAGACGATTCTCACCGGCCTCAAGAATGCCCAGGGAAAGTGCATTGTCAATTCCATCAGTCTCAAGGAAGGGGAAAAGGCTTTCATCGACAAGGCCCTCGCCATCCGCAGTCTGGGGGCGGCAATGGTCGTGATGGCATTCGATGAACAGGGCCAGGCGACAAGTTTCGAGAGAAAGACCGAGATATGTTCCAGGGCATACAGACTGCTCACAGGGGCAGGCATTCCCCCTCAGGAGATAATCTTCGATGCGAATGTCCTGTCGATCGGGACAGGTATAGAGGAACACTCCAGATACGGTATTGATTTCATAGACGCCGTGCGCTGGATACATCAGAACCTGCCGGGGGCCAAGACGTCAGGAGGGATATCCAACCTGTCGTTCGCCTTCAGAGGCAACAACGAAGTACGCGAGGCTATGCATTCCGTATTCCTTTATCATGCCATCCAGGCAGGGATGGATATGGCTATCGTCAACCCCGGGATGCTCAATGTATATGACAGGATCGAGCCGGAAATGCTCAAATGCGTGGAAGATGTGATATTCGACCGCGATCCCGGCGCCACGGAGAGGCTTATTGCCAAGGCTCAGAAAGTGATCGAGGAGAAAGAGGCGGCAAAAGCATCCGGATCGGGAGAAATGCTTCAGAAAAATGACGGAGCCGGAGATGCGGCCGGACGCCGGAATGCAGATTCTGTCGAAGAGAGACTGAGCATCGCCCTGGTCAGGGGAAAGACTTCGGAACTGGAAAAAGACCTGAAAGAAGCCCTGGACAGATATGACGGCAGCGCGGTATCCATTATCGAAGGACCTCTTATGGAGGGGATGAAGAAGGTAGGGGAACTCTTCGGCAGCGGAAAGATGTTCCTTCCTCAGGTGGTGAAATCCGCCAAGGTGATGAGGGATGCGGTGGCGATACTGGAGCCATATATGCCGGGACGGACAGACAGTCAAGAGAAACAGATATGCTCCCGGCCGAAAGTGATCCTCGCCACCGTCAAGGGAGATGTCCACGACATCGGGAAGAACATCACCGGCATAGTGTTGACCTGCAACGGATTCAATGTCATTGACCTGGGTGTTATGGTGGACCGGGAGACCATTCTCGAAGCCGCAGGAAGGGAAAAGGCGGACATAATCGCAGTAAGCGGGCTGATCACCCCATCCCTTTTCCAGATGGAGGAACTGTGCAGGGAGATGACGCACAGAGGGCTTGACACTCCCCTTTTCATCGGGGGAGCCACCACTTCGGCCCTGCATACCGCTGTCAAGCTCGCACCCATATATCCACACGTGTTCTACGGGGCCGATGCTTCGGCAAGTGCAGTGATGGCAAAACGCTGCATAATGGACAGAGAGACATTCGAAGAGGAAGAACATTCAGCCCAGAAAAGATTGAGGGAGCTGTACAGGAGCAAGGGAAAGTCTACCGGTAACGGAGACAGGCAGTACGCAGACCAGGTTCCGGACAGTGCCTCCGGTCCGGTTTTCAGGCCGGATTCATATATAGACTGCCGTACAGCAGGATTTAAGGACATTCCGGCCACAGAGATCCCGGCGGCCGAGGTTCTGCCGTATTTCGACTGGAGGATGTTTCTGACCATCTTCGGCATCAGATACAGCGGGCCCGTCCCGGACACAGATGAGGTACGACAGCTCGAAAAAGACGGCAAGGCAGTCCTTGACAGCATCATTACAGAGCAAGACTGCCGTATAATGCTGGCAGCCAGATTTTTCGATGCGTGCTCCAGGGACGACGGCATCTGTTTCGACGGACACTACCTCCCTATGTTCCGTCAGGAGAGTCCATCCCCTGACGGGACCGGCCATATCGGAAAGCTGTCACTGAGCGATTTCGTGCCTCCTGAACATTCCGGGAAGAAAGGCAGTTTCGGAATGTTCGCGATATCCGTGCATGAAACCGGGCCACAATGCAATTGTGACAGCACCGACTATCCGCAGCTTGTCCGCAGGGCCGTCCGGCTCACTCTTGCAGAAGCTGCCTCGCTGTGGCTGGACCGTTATCTGGAAGAGCGGCTTGCAGAAGGACATCGCAACAATAAGGACGACTCTGCCAGTGACAGAATAAAGATAATCAAGCCTGCCGCAGGATATGCCAGCTGTCCTGACCACACTCTCAAGAAAGATATTCTTGACCTTCTTTATGGCGGGGAGAGACTCGGGATCCGGCTGACGGAAAGCTATGCAATGATCCCCGACGCCTCGATATGCGGGTTCATATTCGCCCACCCGTATGCCTGCTATCCTGACATAAGGAGAATAAGCAGGGAACAGTATGAAGCATACGCCGGCAGACGCGGTATGGACGCTATGGCTGCCCGTACGTTCCTTTCCCATCTTCTCGACTGACAGAAAAAGACAATGCTATGAAAATAAATGAAATACTGGCTTCCAGCGCAAAGCCCTTCCCATCCCTCGAGATTGTCCCTCCACTGAAAGGGATGACAAGAAAAGAACTGCTCGAGTCCGTCAGACCATTTATGGAATTTTCCCCGAAATATATCAACGTGACATGTCACAGGGATGAATACGAGTTCCGGAAGGAAAAGGACGGGAGCTATTCCAGGCATCTGGTACGGAACAGGGTCAGCGAAGTGGCCGTATGCGGAGCCATAATGGCGGAATACGGGATTGATGTCGTGCCGCATATGATCTGCGGGGGCGCGACCAGGGAAGAGACAGAGAACGAACTCTATGACCTGAGGTTTATGGGGATAGAGAATATAATGGCATTGCGAGGAGACAGCATAAGCGGGGAGAAGAGATTCACTCCGGAACCCGGAGGCTACAGCTATGCATGCGAACTTGTCAGCGGCATCAGGGATTTCGAGAAGGAGATCGGAGAAGACGTCTTCAGCATAGGAGTGGGAGGATATCCGGAAAAACATTTCGAGGCGGCCAACATAGAGACCGACATTGACAATCTCAAAAAGAAAGTCGAGGCCGGTGCAGACTACATTATCACCCAGATGTTCTTCGACAACAGAGTCTTCTACAGTTTCAGGGAGAGGTGCCGCAAGGCAGGCATCACTGTCCCGGTCATTCCCGGACTCAAACCGCTCTCGACATACAGGCAGACGACACTTCTTCCGCAGTCATTCTCGATCGACATCCCCCTGGAGCTGACCGAAGCGCTCAAAGATGCCGGAGATGACAGGGAGGCCGCCTACAGCATAGGGACAGAATGGTGCATCCGGCAGTGCAGGGACCTTCTTGCCAACGGAGTCCCGGCCGTGCATTTCTACACGATGGGCAGGTCACGCAACATTGTCGAAATCCTCAAGGAATGCTTCTGAATCTGTCTTTCGTTCAGATTTAGCACAGGATTTGTTTGGATTGTTCCTGCATTTTAGTAAATTTGAGAGATTTTGGTTGCTCATAACAGAAAACTAATATATCATATACTATGCAGAACAAGTTGCAGGAACTGACAGACAAGTTGTACAACGAAGGTCTGTCTAAAGGTAGACAGGAGGGCGAGGCCATTGTCAATGATGCAAAGGTGAAGGCGGAAGAGATTCTGGCAGCCGCCAGGAAGGAGGCTGAAGACATTGTCGCCAGAGCCAGGAAGGAGGCAGATGAGCTCAAGGCAAAAGTCGATGGTGACCTGAAAATGGCGGCAAGGGAAAGCATTGCTGCCACAAGACAGGATATCGAAAAGCTCATAGTGGCCAGAATGAGCGAAAAGGAGACCAGATCCGCCCTGACATCTGCATCTTTCGTAAAGGAGATCATCACTTCCGTAGCGAAGAATTTCAGTCCCGATGCACCGGCCGATCTGGAGATAGTGCTTCCGGAATCCCTCAGGAAAGAGCTGGAGCCGTTCATTATGAAAGAACTCGCCGGCATAATCGGATCAGGGGTGACGGCTGGATTCTCCAGAAAGATCACCGGAGGATTCACTATCGGGCCAAAGGATGGAGGGTATTTCATCAGCTTCACGGATGAGACTTTCATCGAACTCATATCAGGATATCTGAGGCCGGCGACAAGGAAGATACTTTTCGGTTAGGACAAGTCTTCTATGACCAACTATTACTACATAATAGCAAGCCTGCCGGCTATCACCCGGGACTGGAAGTTCGGAGACAGGACGGCAGAAGGTCTGATCGGTGAGATCAAAGGGCTCAGCACTCCCCGTGACCTCGCTGCCATCAGTTTCATAGAAAGCGGCTTCAAGGATGACAACCTCGACATCGATTTCTACCGCAAGGCCCTGTCGTTCAAGAATCCGTTCATCAGAGAATACTACACATTCGACCTCAATGTCCGTAATGCCAAGGCAAGATACCTCAACAGGGCGCTCGGAAGGGAGGAAGACAGAGATGTCCTCCGTATGGACGGAGATGAGGACCGGACCGCATCTTTTGAAGAGGCTGCACGGCTGGAAGCCATTCTGAATGACAGGGACATCCTTGCCAGGGAACGTGCCATAGACTCGCTGTACTGGGAGAAGCTTGATGCTATGACAGTGCAGCATTATTTCGATATGGATGTCATCCTTGCATTCATTCTCAAGCTCCATATAATCGACAGATGGCACCAGCTCGATGAAAAGACCGGACGGGAAATGTTCAGGAAACTCGTCAATGAGGTGAAAGCGACATTCAAGGGAGTGGAATACAACCCTGAAAGGAGCGACAGGACTGACAATAATATTAAACAGCAATAAATATGAAAAGTACAGGAAAGGTCACAGGTATCGTATCCAATCTTGTCACGGTGCTTACAGATGGACCTGTCTCGCAGAACGAGATATGCTATATCGACTGCGAAGGCACACGCCTTATGGCAGAGGTCATAAAGGTGAACGGCAGGAATGCAGCGGTACAGGTCTTCGAGAGCACACGCGGACTGAAGAACGGAGATCCGGTAGAATTCGAGGACAGGATGCTCGAGGTCACGCTCGGCCCGGGACTGCTGTCAAGCTGCTATGATGGCCTCCAGAATGACCTTACGACAATGACAGGCGTCTTCCTCAAGAGAGGAGAATACACGGAGCCTCTGGACCGCAGCAGGCTGTGGGACTTCACCCCTATAGCAAAACCCGGGGACAGGGTGATCGCGGCGGACTGGCTCGGCGAGGTAAAGGAAGGCTGGCTGCCTCACAAGATTATGGTGCCGTTCTCATTCAAGGGGGAATATACAGTAAAATCGGTTGTCCCCGCCGGGCAGTACAACATCGACAGTACCATCGCTGTCCTGACCAATGAAGAAGGAGAGGACGTAGATGTGACTATGACCCAGAAATGGCCTGTCAAGGTGGCCATCAAGGCATACAGGGAGAAACCGAGGCCATCCAGGATAATGGAGACCGGAGTACGCGTGATCGACACCCTCAACCCTATAGCCGAAGGAGGTACAGGATTCATCCCCGGACCTTTCGGCTGCGGGAAGACAGTGCTCCAGCACGCCATAGCCAAGCAGGGTGATGCCGAAGTCATTGTGATGGCCGCATGCGGTGAACGAGCCAACGAGGTGGTGGAGATATTCACAGAGTTTCCCGAGCTTATCGACCCGCATACAGGCAGGCATCTTATGGAGAGGACGACTATCATCTGCAACACCTCGAATATGCCTGTGGCGGCACGTGAGGCATCGGTCTACACCGCGATGACCATCTGTGAATACTACAGGGCAATGGGGATGAAGGTCCTTCTTCTGGCTGACTCGACATCACGCTGGGCACAGGCCCTCAGGGAAATGAGTAACCGTATGGAGGAACTTCCAGGAGCGGATGCCTTCCCTGTCGATCTGTCGGCCATCATATCCAGTTTCTACGCACGCGCCGGAATGGTTGTGCTGAACAACGGCAAGACAGGCTCGGTAACATTCATCGGCACTGTCTCCCCGGCCGGAGGTAACCTCAAGGAACCTGTGACAGAATCCACGAAGAAGGCTGCAAGATGCTTCTATGCACTGGAGCAGAACCGTGCGGACAAGAAACGCTACCCTGCAGTCAATCCTATAGATTCATATTCCAAATATCTGGAGTACCCGGAGATATGCGAATATCTGTCCGAGAAAGTGGCTCCGGGCTGGGTGGGAATGGTAGAAAAGACGAAGAACATCATCCGCAAGGGCCGCGAGGCGCAGGAACAGATAAACATTCTCGGAGACGATGGTGTCCCGATGACTTACCACGAGCAGTTCTGGAAGTCGGAACTGGTAGACTTCGTCATCCTCCAGCAGGATGCATTCGACCCTGTCGACAGCGTCACGCCTATGGACAGGCAGGAATATATGCTGAAACTCGTGCTGGATATCTGTGACAGGAATTTCGATTTCGAGGATTTCGAGGAATGCCGCAGATTCTTCAACGAAGCGATCAACCTGCTCAGGCAGATGAACTACTCGGAATTCAGGAGCGAGAACTTCAACAAATACCAGGAACAACTCAATAATCTGATCAGCAATGGCAAATAAGGCATATCAAAGAATATATACCCAGCTGGAGAGCATCACGAAGGCCACAGTCTCCCTCAAGGCTGCCGGTGTATCCAATGATGAGCTGGCGGTAGTCGATGGCAGGCTGGCACAGGTGGTCAAGACCAAGGGGGATATGGTCACCCTCCAGATATTTTCCGGAACCGAAGGTATCCCGACAGATGCCCAGGTGACTTTTCTCGGCCATCCTCCCGTACTCAAGGTAAGTGATGAGCTTTCAGGCCGCTTCTTCAACGCATACGGAGAACCTATAGACGGAGGTCCTGAAATAGAAGGAGAAGAAAGACAGATCGGAGGGCCTTCGGTCAACCCTTACAAGAGAAAGCAGCCATCACAGCTGATCCCTACCGGTATTGCCGGCATAGACCTCAACAATACGATCGTATCCGGACAGAAGATCCCGTTCTTTGCCGACCCGGACCAGCCATACAACAATGTAATGGCTCAGGTGGCTCTCCGCGCAGATGTGGACAAGATCATTCTCGGAGGAATGGGACTGTCCAATGATGACTACCTGTATTTCCGCAATGAATTCGAGTCCGCAGGTGCTCTCGACAAGATCATCAGCTTTGTGAATACAACTGAGCAGCCGCCTGTGGAACGACTTCTGATACCTGACATGGCCCTTACTGCAGCTGAATATTTCGCAGTTGACAAGAACGAGAAGGTGCTCGTGCTCCTGACGGATATGACCCTTTATGCGGATGCGCTGAGTATCGTCAGCAACCGTATGGACCAGATCCCATCCAAGGACTCTATGCCTGGCTCCCTCTACTCGGATCTCGCCAAGATATACGAAAAAGCGGTACAGCTCCCTGCAGGAGGTTCCATCACGATCATCGCCGTGACGACTCTCAACGACGGGGACATCACGCACGCCATCCCGGACAACACCGGATATATCACCGAGGGACAGCTGTACCTCAGGGCTGACCCGGATTCCGGCAAGGTCATTATCGACCCGTTCAGGTCGCTCTCCCGTCTGAAACAGCTCGTAATCGGGAAACAGACACGTGAAGACCACAACCAGGTGATGAACACCGCTGTCCGCCTGTATTCGGATGCACAGAACGCAAAGACAAAGCTGGAGAACGGGTTTGACCTGAGCGACTATGACCTCAGATGTCTGGATTTTGCCAAGGAATATGCTACGAAGCTGCTTGCAATCGATGTCAATATCTCCATTGACGAGATGCTTGACACGGCGTGGGCACTCTTCAGCAAATACTTCACCAAGGCAGAGACCGGTATAAGGCAGTCTCTTATCGACAAATACTGGAAATGACACATTCTGAACGGCTATGTCATTCTGAACGAAGTAATGTCATTCTGAACGAAGTGAAGAATCTGTTGAACTAACAATATATGGCAATAAAATTCCAATACAACAAGACATCTCTGAACAACATCAGCAAGCAGCTGAAAATGAGACAGAATGCCCTTCCTACCCTGAAGAACAAGGAATCGGCGCTCCGTCTCGAGGTGCGTCTTGCCAGGAACAAGGCAGAGAAGCTTGTAGCGGATCTGGATGCCTCTCTCAAACGATACGACTACCTCGCTGCACTGTGGAACGAGTTCGACCCGGGACTGATATCCATTACCGATGTGGATCTGGAGACAGTTAAGGTCGCAGGGGTGAAGACTCCTTCTCTCAAGGAGATCCATTATGAAATCCACGATTTCAATGCCTTTTCCAAACCTGCGTGGTACGCAGACGGAGTGGCGATACTGAAGGAACTGTCACGTCTTGGAATAGAATCCGAGGTCTATCTGGAAAAGAGCAGGATACTCGACTACAACAGGAAGAAGACCACGCAGAAGGTCAATCTGTATGAAAAAGTCCAGATTCCCGGCTATCAGGAGGCGATCCGCAAGATCAAGCGATATATGGAAGACGAGGAGAACCTGACCAAGGCTGCATCCAAGATCGTCAAGAGCAGGCACGAACAGGAAGAAGAGGAGGAACAGATATGGTAGAGAAGATGACGAAATTTTCTTTCATTCTCCTTGATGAGGAGACTGAAGGTTTTCTCCAGCATCTGCAGGAACTCGGTGTAGTGGACATCACGCGCTCAAGGAGACCTGTGGATGACCGCTCCGCTTCAATGCTGGAAAAGGCCTCGGCGGAGAAACGTGCTCTGACCACACTGAAAAAGGTCAACTACAAGGATGACCCGGACCAGGCTGAGATTCTGGAGGCGTCAAAGGCTGCGGAATGCGACAGGGATCTTTCCGTCATGACGGCACAGGCCACGGCACGGATTGCCGAACTGCAGACTGTACTGCAGAACGTCACAAGGACAGCCAGGGCGAGGATGCCTTGGGGAGAATTTGACAGGAAGGCCATTGCCAGGCTCGAGGAATCAGGTCTCAGGGTAAGGTTCTATACTGTCCCGAAAAAATCATTCGACGAGTCCTGGAAAGAGATCTGCCCGCTGCAGGTCATCAGCGAGGACAGCAACAATGTATGGTTTGTGACTGTCACGGAATCCGCTGCCGAATACAGTTTCCCTGCAAAGGAAAGCCCCGCTCCGGAAGGGTCTTACGAAGATGCCATGGCAGATGCGGAAAATATCCGCAAGGATATCATCCGCCAGAAAGGAGAACTGCTGAAACTCACGGAACATATACCTGACATACAGGCTGAATACAACCGCCAGCTGACAGAACTGGACCTTTACCTGGCCGGATCTTCCGGTGAGGCCGCAGCTGAGAACAGGCTCAATGTCTTCATCGGATTCGCTCCTTCCAATATGGAGAAAGAGCTCAGAGAAGAATTCGACAGAATGGGAGTCTTCTATCTGTCAGAGGAAGCGACAGAGGAGGACAATCCTCCGATAAAGCTCAAGAACAACAGGTTTGCAAGTATGTTCGAAGTCCTTACAGGGATGTACGGTATGCCTGAATACAAGGAATTCGATCCGACACCCGTACTGGCTCCGTTCTTTATGCTGTTCTTCGCGCTCTGCCTCGGAGATGCCGGATACGGGCTGGTGCTTATTGCATTAGGGGCAGTTATCAGGAAGAAGGTCGCCGGACTGGCCAGGCTGGCACCACTGGTAATGACACTCGGTGCCGGCACATTCTTCATCGGCATATTTATGCACACATTCTTCGGGTTTGACCTGCTGACAATGGACTTCATTCCCGAATGGATGAAGAAATGTATGCTTGATGGTGAGGTCGGAGGCTTCCCTGCCGCAATGGTGCTTGCCATCGGCATCGGAGTATTCAACATCTGCGTTGCAATGGTAATGAAGACAGCCTGCTACACGCACAGGTTCGGATTCAGGAATACCTTGAGCACGTGGGGCTGGACCCTGCTCATCGTGGGAGGTATCATCCTCGCCGGAATAACCTTCCTCGGAGTCCTCAGGTCCGATATAGCCAAATGGATCTTCATCGCCCTTGCCATAATCTCAGGACTCGGGATATACATCTTCAACGATATGAAGAGGAACCCGTTCGTGAATATCGGGGCAGGTCTGTGGGACACATACAATACGGCTACAGGTCTGCTCGGAGACACGCTCAGCTTCATCCGTCTCTACGCACTCGGACTGGCCGGAGGTATGCTGGGCTCGACATTCAATATGCTCGGGGAGATGCTGATGAACTCGTGTCCTGTACCTGGTCTGAACTGGCTGCTCTTCGCCATCATCTTCGTCATAGGACATGCCCTCAACATCGCCCTGTCCTGTCTCGGAGCATTTGTCCATCCGCTGCGACTCACTTTCGTCGAATTCTTCAAGAACAGCGGATATGAAGGCAGCGGCAAGGCATATAACCCGCTCAGTATAAAGAAAGAGGTATGACATCCTGAACTGTCATCCTGAACGAAGTGAAGGATCTATTACAGGCAATCATCCTGAACAGAGTACTGTCATCCTGAACGAAGTGAAGGATCTATAAAGAAAACAGAAACAATTTTTAATACAACAACATTATGAACGAAATTCTTGGATATCTGGGCTGGGGTCTGATGCTGGGCCTCGCTCTGGTAGGCAGCAGTATCGGAACCACAATCACGGGCAATGCTGCAGAAGGGGCACTGAAAGTCAACCCCGACAAATCGGTCAGCTATATGATCCTCTCGGCAATGCCGGCGACACAGGGTCTCTACGGGTTTGTCGCATTCCTTGTATGGCAGATCATGGGAGTTGACTTTGCCGCAAACGGTCCGCTTCTCTTCGGTGTAGGCATCGGTGTCGGACTGGCCTGCCTTATCTCTGCCATCCGACAGGGTCAGGTCTGCGCTAACGGTATTGTCGGCACCTCACAGGGCCACGATGTCGTGACACAGACAATGATCTATGCCGCATTCCCTGAACTCTACGCAATCCTGGGACTTATTGCAGCCATTATGGCAGTTCTGTAACAGGACCTGCATAAAACAGAGAAACCGATCCAAAAGGGTCGGTTTCTTTCATTCTATAGAGCAGAGAAGCGGTGTGGTGCACCAGATCCTTCACTTCGCCTACGGCTTCGTCTATGGTGACAGTCCCTGTCATTCTGAGCACCTCTCGTTGTCATTCTGAGCACCTCTCGTTGTCATTCTGAGCAAAGCGAAGAATCTGGAGAAGAAGGGCGGGACAACGGACCACGAACAAGTCAAATTTGTATCTTACTGAAATACAGGTTATTATAAAAATCGATTGTTCGTGGTCCCCACTTTTTTGAGGGGACCCCGAACAAGGTTATTTCGCATTGCATTGTGTCTCAGTGGATTACAAAAAGTTGATGTTCGCGGTCCCCCTGCCGGTGCGGAGTCCGTCGTTTCCTGTATGGTCTTCGACCACTTGTCTCCGTCGGGAAGGTCCGGAGTGAGCGGAACAAACAGACTCCTCCTCAATCCCTTCCCGCTCCCCAGTACGATTCTCATAAACAAAATGAAGCTGACCTTTGTGGGGTCAGCCTCTTCATATACCGTAGAAATGATTATTTCTTCTTGTTGGCGTATCTCTGGTAGAACTTGTCCACGCGGCCGGCGGTGTCCACGAGTTTCATCTTTCCTGTATAGAAAGGATGTGAAGTGCTGGAAATTTCAAGCTTTACTACAGGGTACTCGACACCTTCGATCTCGATTGTCTCCTTGGTGTTTGCACAGGAGCGAGTTATGAAGACTGTGTCATTTGACATATCCTTGAAAGCCACAAGACGGTAGTTTTCGGGATGAATATTCTCTTTCATATCTCTAATAGTTTAACGTTGTCACTTTTCGGAGCGCAAATATAGTCACAATTCTCTATTCTGCAAAACTTCTGACATAAAAGCTGCAGTAAATATGATATTATATACTACTCGATATTTGTATACAACACAAATTTATTTGTTGTCGTATCCAGATATGCAATGTAACCTGTTCCATCCTCTGCAAAACGAATGGCAGGATTGTCAGTTGACGATGTAGAGACCGCCTGAGGATCGGACCATTGCCTGTTGGCATCCATATAGGTAATATATGTCTTGTCGTTATCCTCAGGATTGACAAATACTATATACGGAATATCATCCATATCAAGTGACATACTTATAGATCTGCTTTCATCGATATCGATATTGGTGAGGACTCCGCTGATGATTGTCTGTGTCTGAGTCTCTATATCATACCTTATCACAGCCGGATTATAGTCACCTGTCAGATAATCACAGGCTACAAGAATATATATATCACCATTGCTGGCAGCATCAAAATCCATATCCCTTAAATTGATCTGAGCTGCCCCGCTTCCATCTGCTTTCATAATCTGCAATTCTTCAAATATACTTGACCAGACATTATCTTCGTATTTATACATTGACAATGTATTCTGATTCTGGTTGTGTACCATAAGATATCCGATACCGTCAACAATCCGGCCAATATTATTGTATGCATATGAAGATGGATTTCTTCCCTGAAGAGACTGTCCGAGAGCCCAACTGCTGTTACTATAATGAGCGAAATTGAGGCATCTCCTTTCAATCGAGACATTTCTTGTGTTATTGTATTGGGCACACCAGACATCATTATCAGAGAACGGGAAAAGAGCGACTGCAGTTAATTCATTTCCTCCCGTCTGATACAGCGACCCTGCATTGCCGACATAAGAGGCAGTTCCGTCTTCAACTTTCATCACAGACTGCATATGCGTTTCCAAACTGTAATCATCGAATGAAACGTAAGGAATCCCGTCAGGGCTTATTTCCAAAGCATAGTATCTCGCCCTTGCCTGAATCAGATTTCCCGCAACACTTTCAAGGGTGGAGCCTGAAAGGGCGAGAAGATTCGGATATTCAAAATCGGATTCTTCTGCATCTATTGATCCGAACAGATACGGAATACCGTCAGTCTGACTTATAGCCATTACAGGACCATCAGCCATTGCGATTTCAGATTGCGCAAGCATTTCCCACTTTAACGGCTGATTGATAAGCACCGTAATTGTGTACATAGCATTCGAAGATCCGAGTGATACGACAAGATCAACCGGGGATGAAAAATCTACTGCAGTTTCACCGCTGATAACCTGAGTATTCCCATTCAAGACTGTCGCACCTTCTGTCACTTCAAATCGAGGGACAAGGGAAGAAATGGCCGATTCGGGCGTAACCATAGGGAAACGGACCGTAATGGCATTCGATGTAATATTCTCGATTACTACATCAGAATACAGATCCGGATTGTCCTGCATATAAAAGCCAAAAGAAGTCATAGAAACCACACCCTGTTCTTCCTGGTTCGTAATTTCTTCACAAGCTGCCAGAGCTATGAGTCCGGCTGCCATCATAATTAAAAATACAATTCTTTTCATCTTGTTTGATTCTAATTGATTTTCAGTCCAACTTGTATTTGGTAATTCTTAGCGTACGGTTAACTTCATCAGGTCCGGGCATTCCCAAGGAAAGTTCTTCGAGATCGGAAGATTCCAGCCTCAATGTCAGGGTATTGTCCTTCGTCTCGTCTATCTCATTTGCCAGCCACCTTATCCGGAACGGCATATCATAGATACCGGGATAGAAGGTGACAGTCCCGCCCTGGGAGATGAATTCATAATCGACCCCCTCCTGAAGACCGTTTCCCGGTATGGCTGATACCGTGACCGAAACAGGCGTATCAAGTCTTCTGCTGCTCAGATGGATGTAATACTGGGCATCTGTCTGTGCCAATTCATCTATGGATGTGGAAGATGAATTGGTATAGGTAAAGACTACAAAAGGATGGTCATACGGTTCCATTTTATTGACATTACATGACCATGCCGCAAGCAGCGTCGCCAGAACCAATGAATATTTGAAGGACAGCGATTTCATCTTTGTGTTGCATTTATAGGGTTAGGTTGCATCAGCGTACTGGCGTCCAGTTCGACAAGAGGTATCGGCAGTATGAATCTGTCATCAGGATACTCTACAGTCAGGACAGTAGATCCGCATGATGCATCCCTTTCCAGGTTTTCCTTCCGTCTGGTGATATCATACAGACGATGTCCTTCAAGAAAGAGTTCTTTCATCCTCTCTCTTTGTATTATGGCATCAAGTTCCGCCGCATCTGAATAAGTCAGGACAATGTCCTCTTTGGCAATACCTGTCGCCCTTGACTGGAGAACCATAATATCTTCTGCTGCCTCATCCAGATTTCCGAGAGCACAGTTGGCTTCCGCCCTGATAAGATACATTTCGGAAAGGCGCAGCACAAACGGATCATAATGGCTGTTGTCATCGGCAACTCCTTCTTCGGTGACAGTGTATTTCATACATACTCCTTCATATCTGGATATCTCCGATGGATCATCTTCGGAAACAATCTCATAGGAAAGCAAAGACTCCCTTATGTCGGGATGCGAAGGATCTCTGTCTTCTTCGAATATATCGAGGAGTTTCTGTGAAGGATACATTGCAGGAGTCATATAATCAAACATAGCCCGGAGATTTACTGCAAGCCTGGTCCCGTCAAGCCTGAGAATTTCTTCCGGAGAATCCGGTGCCACCGAGCAGAACATATCTGTATATTCTCCATATGGAGTAAGAGACAGACCATAATCGGAAATTACATCTTCTGCATAGGCTGCAGCGGAGGAATAGTCTCCCATATAAAGATATACCCTTGCCAGCAAGGCGTCGCACGCGGCTTTTGTAGCGAAATGGACATCCGCCTGACTGTCCGAGAGCAAATCTTTGGCAGTCGAAATATCATTCAGTATCTGCTGATAGGTATTGAAACAAGATGTCCTTGACAACTGATCATTCAGCGAAGGAGCCCGTTCAAGGACAACTACTCCCAAGTGGCTTGCATCTGCTGTATATCCATACGACTGGGAATATGCCAGAACGATATTCAGTTCTATCAGTCCTCTGAGAAAATATGCCTGTGCAATGGCATTGTTTATTCTCTCTTCCTGCTGAGGATATCTGTTTCTGACATTCGGCCCATAATAGATTATCATATTCGCATTGTTGATGATCTCATAGCCATCTTTCCATATATACCCCACAGGTGATGTCTCTTCCGTCTCGGCCGATGAAAAATTAAATTGTTCCACCCATGAAGTCAAAGTCGGACTCAATCTTATCAGATCTCCCGTCACTTCTGGATATAATATCGCATAAGTGTCATAATAAGCATATGTGAGATTATATATCCCGTTTACAGCCACTTCCAATGACAGGGCATCAGAAAAAAACGACGGTATATCCTGTTTCCCTGTCTGCTCGACATTAAGGAAATTGCACGATGCTGTAAAAAACAGTACCGGGACATACAGCATATAGCTGACTGTTTTATTTAAATTTCTCATAATCAAAATGATATATTGAAATTTAATGACAATACCCTTGTTACAGGATAACCGCTTTTCATTGTCTTGTATGAGTTTCTCCCCCGTTTCTGGTCCGGAGTGAACAAATATGCATTATTGCAGACCAAAGACACCGTAGCTGAAGACAATCCCCAGTCATCGGATATCCTTTTCGGCAATGAATATGAAAGGCTGACTGTAGACAGCTCAAAATTTGTCTTATCGTACAAGAATCTTGTAGACCCCTGCCAGGAATCCGTAGAAGTCTGGGATACTTTCGGGAAACTGGCAAGCTGACCGGGAGCTTTCCACCTGTCATAATAGACTTCTACCGCCTGATTGCCATCTATTATATTAAGACCGTCTCTGAAATAAAATCTGGCATAGGATGGTAAGGCATAGCCTCCTATATCATAATTTATCTGGAATGAAAGGGCCCAGTTTCTATAAGTAAATGTATTGATTATACCTCCTGTCAATATTGGAGAAGCAGACTTGCCGGGTTTCCTGTTGTTGCTGTTATACGTTTTCGTCAGGTTTCCGTCAATATCATACCACATCGGAGAGCCATCGGAAGGATCCACCCCTGCCCAATCCACAAGATAATAAGTATCCCTGTCATATCCTTCCATCCATATCGTATAATCGGAAAAACGGGTAGACACTCCATTGTAGAGCTTTTCTATTATATTCCTGTTATGGCTGATATTAAAAGATGTATGCCAGTTGAACTGTCCGGCGCGTATATTGTCACTTTCGATATTCAGCTCAATTCCTCTGTTGCTCAATTCACCTATATTTGCATATACCCTGTCCGAGGAGATGGTACGCGAAACATAGATTCTGCTGATCATATTACTGGTATAGTTATAGTAATATTCAAGTTCCGCTGCAATTCTTCCTTCAAGGAACTCGATTCTGATTCCGGCATTCATCATCGCCGTACTTTCCCACGTCAGCCCCGGATTAGGTACAGTGCCGATGACTGCGCCGACTGAACCGCCATACCTGTAGCTGTTTCCATAATTATAGGTTCCCAAGACACTTGATGAACCTACTCTGGAATTACCGCTGGTCCCATAAGACACCTTCGCCTTGAGCATATTGATTTTCTCCGAATGGAAGAACTTCTCGTTATGGATATTCCAGGATGCTCCGACAGACCAGAAATCGGCCCATTTCGAATATTCTCCGAAATCCGAATTTCCCTCTCTTCTATAGTTCAGCGTAAAATAATATCTTGAATCATAAGAGTAAGTCCCCCTGAAAAAGAACGACATACTGCGCTGAATATCATAACCGCTTGATGCTGACTCGGTCTCTTCATCACCGAACCCCAATTCCTGCCAGTTGTCATTGAGTATGCCGCCTACACTTCCGCTCAGATATTTATTCCTCTGCTGGTGCAATTCTATACCGGCTAAACCGCCAACCCTGTGCTTCCCGAAATTTCTGTCAAAATTCAACCGTCCTATCGCAGTCCAGGTCAGATATGATGCATCTCCCTTTCTGGATTCGCCATCAGGCTCTCCATCGGAATCGATTCCACTCGGGGTCTGGATTGATTCATAACGGTCTTCGTGCGTATGCTGGTATTTAATATTGTACTGTGCCGTTGCAGTCAGTCCTTTGATAATGTCCGCATTAAGAGAAAAATCCGCCGTTGTAACCACCGAACGCTGGTCATTGACATTATTGTCTCTGTCCGGAACCTGATTGTCATAGAACTTGGACAGAGTCCAGCCGGATATACTGTCATATATCATATTGTATATCCTGTATGAACCATCGGGCATATATGGCTCAAAGATCGGCAATACCTCATTATAATCTCTGGTCAGAAAGAACATATCATTATCATTGAGGGAAGCGGACAGCTTTGTATCGAACCTGAGCCAGTCAGTAAAGCTATAGGTATTTTTTGCATCCAAAGTATAACGCTGGGAAATATCCGACTTGATCGTACTGGCTTCCCTGTAATACGACCCGGACACGTAG
Source organism: Candidatus Cryptobacteroides intestinavium (assembly GCA_017694845.1). Taxonomy (GTDB): domain Bacteria; phylum Bacteroidota; class Bacteroidia; order Bacteroidales; family UBA932; genus Cryptobacteroides; species Cryptobacteroides intestinavium. The sequence goes on along the minus strand of JADIMI010000087.1, from coordinate 7,009 downwards.
CTTGAACTTTTCTTCGTTCCGTTTCTCAATACCAGTGATGCATATAGCGATGAACCCAGCCCCATATATTCATCTGTCCAGTCAGTCGCCGTGGTACTATAGGAATTATATTCATTGTCCTGATATGGGAATGTACCTATTGAATATCCAGCATTTGTCCAGGCTTCTCTGGCAACCTCCATATACTGGGAAGCATCCATCATCTTGAACATGGTGCTCCTGTCAGGTGCAGAGACACCGAATTCGACCGTGGCCGAGACCGAAAGCGGCGTATTCTCATATCCTGATTTCGTAGTCACCAGAATTACTCCGTTTGCTCCGTTTGCTCCGTAGATTGTAACCTGATCCGCATCCTTAAGGACTGTTATAGACTCTATATTGTTAGGATCAAGATATGACAATGGAGAAACAGTATAACTGACCCCGGACATAAGATTAGTACGTCCCCCTGTATAATATGGTACACCGTCTATGACCCAAAGCGGCTCGTTGGAAGAACTGAGACTGGCTCCGCCCCTTATTCTTGTTTCGTATCTTGCCCTTGGAGCCTCCACATCATCTGTATTAAGATTTACACGGACACCCGGGACAAGCCCTTCCAGAATATTGTCAATTCTGGCCTTCGGCTTGTTCTTGATGGCTTCCGCATTGACCTGGTACGCACTTCCGACCAGGTCTTCCCTGCTCTGCTTCGTCCCGTACGCTCCTATGATCACCGCCTCATCCAGATGGTTGTCGTTTACGAGTGTCACGTTGATCCTGCGCTGCTTGCTGACGACGATCTCCCGGGTGACAGTTCCGATATACTGATAGACAAGTGTATAGGACTCCCCTTCCCCAGGAGCCTTTATCGAATAGCTGCCATCCAGGTCGGTGGATACCCCGGTTGCAGTACCCTTGATATATACCATTACACCCACGAGAGGCTCCCCCTTCTCATCCGTCACCTTGCCGGTGACATTATCCGACTGCAATGATTCCGAACTGCTATGATAATATGTTCCGGCAGGACAGTCCATCCGACCGGACACATACGGATCCGTATAACTGCCGCCGTCTTCCGCTGAAAGCCCTGATGCAACAAGAGATGCAATCAATAAAATTATGTATTTCACTTTCACTTGTATGAAGATACTAACCACCTACAAAAATAATAAAATTTTTATATACATTACAAAACGTAACTGGACAGGTAAATTCTCACACGGAAATCCGGAAACTACTTTTAACTTTGCATTATGTTTAAGACAGGGTGTGCTATGCATAAAGACAGATCATTCCTCTTATGGTTCAGATACGGGACTGCATTGTTGACGGCAGCGGTATTGCTGACAGGCATCACGGAACATGCATATGGAAGGGAGACAGGCAGACTGAAAGTTGCATTTGTCGGTGATCCACAGGTAGACGACTCCACGGAACTGCTGTATGCAAGAAAATCCGTATACAGGGAGCTCCGGGAAAGGAAAGACATTGACATGGCAATATTTCTGGGCGATATAGTCAACGACTCTATGGAATTGCTGGAGCAGTCCAGGGAATCTATGGATTCCCTCGCGTACCCGTATTTTGTGATACCGGGGAACCACGATTTCGACATATACAAAGGAAAGAAGGCCAAGGTAAGACAGCCTGACAGGGACAGGGATCTGGTCAGCTATTCAGATGTCTTCGGATCTCCCGACACCACGTTCGCAAGGAACGGGATACGGTTTGTCCTTATGAATGACATCCAGTATGACAGGAGCTCATACAAAGGCGGATTCGACAATGCACAGGTAGAATACCTCGATTCTGCAGTGAACGCAGGTGCAGGAGAGCGGCTTCTTGTCCTTGTCACGCACATCCCTTATTCACATATAAAAGACCGTGCTGCAACTGATTCAGTCCTCGCCCGCTTCAATGGAGAGATTCTGCTGGTAAGCGGCCACACGCATCGTGTAGAACGCTCTTCTGTGGAACTGGCAGGGGGACGTACAGTGCAGGAACTGATTGCCGGAGCAAGCTGCGGGACCTGGTGGCGCGGACAGAAAGACGAAAGCGGTATCCCATACGCACTTCAGGGATGCGGCTCCCCGAGAGGTTATTTCATCGCTGATTTCAGAAAGGGTGAATTTACGTTGGAATATAAATGCATAGGCAGACCGGAGGGTTTTCTTTCCTCGGCCTGGGCCGTACCGGCTGCCGGGGATTCGACAAGACTGATCGTGAATATCTTCGGGGGTTCTGTAGACGGGATAGCGGAAATCAGGGCCGGAAGACTGCACTCCGGAAAAAGAATCACTCTCGAAATGACAGGAGATACAGCCCCGGAAGTCCTTGAGGCCATAGAAGCGAACAAATCATTGGAAGGGGGAAGGACAAAGAAAGCGGAAATGCTTCCACTAAGACATTCCCGCTCTCCTCATATCTGGTCAGTCACAGTGCCAGGTGACATCGATGTCAGACGGATAAAAATCCGGTATTGTGACCAGAATATGTCTTTCCGCAGCACTGTCCCTCTCAGGAGGCTTCACCGCTGACCGGCAATTACGCCTGTCATCCTGAACGCAGCCTGTCTCTGTCATCCTGAACGCAGCCGCCAGGCGGAGTGAAGGATCCGTCTACTTTATCCTGTACGGAGCATCATCATACAGAAGATACTTCTTTGCCTTCCGTATCCATTTCTGTTCCTCGACCTTGATATGCTCCCGTGCATCAACCCAGCTGACCTTGTTGACAATATAGTCATACAGGACATCATCCGCCAGCTTCTCCCTGAAAGCATCGCCCTTACGGAATTCACGGGGATACCTGTCATTGAAATAATGTATCAGCTGGAGAGTATGCATCAGCGAATGGTATTCCGCTCCTGGTTCCAGTAGTATCTGGTAGCCGAAACACTTCTTGCCTTCATACTGCCCGCAGGCAGGAGTGAAAGAACAGGGCCTCAACGACACCCCATCCGGCACAGGTAGCACCTCGGACGCAGAAGTCTTTATGAACGGAGCGCCGATATATTCGTATGGACGGGCAGTGCCTATGGCAGGGGTGATGTTGGTGCTGTTCCACAGCCCTCCGCCGCTGTACATATCACAGGTGAAAAGGCCAGGGATATCCGATGCAGGAGCTATCGTCCACGGCATCAACTGTTTGTTGGACCCGGTCGCCAGAGCGGATATGACGTGAAGGGCATATTTCGCTCCGATCTCGCTGTAGTACAGGTTTGCAAGTTCTCCGAGAGTGAGCCCGTGCCTGTGGGCGATCTTCGGGGTATTCCTGTCCGCTGCAGATGGCATCGTCCCCTCCACCGACCTGCCGGCAGGATTGATGTGGTCCACGATATACAGAGATGGAGCATTCTCGATCTCCTTGAGCATCAGCATAAGCCGGAATACATCAACCGTATAGTTGAAATATCTTGTCCCGACATCCTGAATCTCCACCACCACTGCATCAAGCCCGGCAAGATCCTCTGCCGAGAACTCAATATGGTTGGTATCAGGAGTCAGTTCCGTGTCCCTCGGAGAAAAGATATGTGCAAGATTCCCCCGTTCACGGAAAATGTCATACATATAGCGGTGCCTTTCCGTATCCCAGCAGTTCTGGGTACAGAAACAGCCGACACGGCCCTCTCTCAGAGCCCTGTCGAGCTGTTCTTCCAGCGATGTGGTTCTGAATGAAAACATCAGGCCTTGATTATGGAATCCGCTATCCTGATTATCTCGCCTGCAAGCTCCTCGGCTGCCTGCTGTGTAGGAGCCTCTGCATAGATCCTGATGATAGGTTCTGTATTTGACCTCCTGAGATGAACCCATTTACGGTCTGCCTCGAAAGAGATCTTGACACCATCTATATCATTGATATCCTCTTTCGCATAGATGGATTTCATTTCAGACAGTATCCTGTCGATCAGAGACTTGTCTGAAAGTTCAATCCTGTTCTTCGCAATAGTGTATGCCGGATATGTATTCAGGAGTTCAGAGACACTGCACTTTCTGTATGCAAGATTTGTAAGGAAAAGCGCCACTCCTACCATCGCATCCCTCCCGTAGTGGAGAGCAGGATATATCACCCCTCCGTTACCTTCGCCACCGATGAGAGCACCGCATTCCTTCATCTTTGCAGTGACATTGACTTCTCCTACCGCTGAAGCGAAATATCTGCCTCCGTGCTTCTCGGTCACATCACGCAGCGCCCTGGAAGAAGAAAGATTGGAAGCTGTCGCCAGCTTATACGGAGCTATGACTTCCTCGACGGACCTGCCCTGGGCGGCAGCCTTGTCCACAGCCCTTGACAGCAGGTAGTCGGCTACGCTTACAAGAGTATACTCCTCCCCGAACGGCCTGCCGTTCTCGCATATAAGAGCAAGACGGTCCACATCCGGATCGACGGATATTCCGAAATCAGCCCTGTTGCTTACAACAGACTCGCAAAGCTGTACCAGATTGGCAGGCAGAGGTTCCGGATTATGGGCGAAATGTCCGGTAGGCTCACAGTTTATCTCGATGCATTCGACCCCGAGTCTTTTCAGAAGACGAGGCATAATTATTCCTCCTACGGAATTCACTGCATCCAGAACGACCTTGAAACCGGCTTTTCTTACAGCCTCGGCATCTACAGCGTCAAGAGCCAGCACGGCATCAATATGCTGGTCAGTGAAATCCTTTTCCTCTATTGTTCCAATGGAATCCACATCCGCGAAATTGAAATCCTCCGCATCAGCACATTCAAGAATAGCAGCTCCTTCAGCAGCATTGAGGAACTCTCCTTTCTCATTAAGCAGCTTCAGTGCATTCCACTGTTTAGGGTTATGTGAAGCTGTCAGTATAATACCTCCATCAGCCTTTTCGAAAATCACTGCCATCTCTGTGGTAGGGGTAGAAGCGAATCCTGCCTTGACCACATCCACTCCGCAGGCAACGAGCGTCCCGCACACCAGCTGCTCGACCATCTCCCCTGAAATCCTGGCGTCCTTGCCGACCACGACCCTGTACCTCTCGCCTTCCGGCTTCGGCCTGCGTTCACGGAGCTTTACGCAGTATGCGTATGTGAATTTTACAATGTCAATAGGAGTCAGGGCATTGCCGGGCTCTCCTCCGATTGTGCCCCTTATCCCTGAAATAGATTTAATAAGCGTCATAACGATATCTGGTTATTGAATTATCTTTTATACAGCCGCTGTCTCAAAAATGCCGCTGTATCAAGGCAAAGATAATAAACTCTGCTGAATTTTGTTTGCTTTTTTATCATATAGTATTACCTTTGCCGCCCGAAAAATCAGATCAATATGAAAGCTCTCTGGACAGTACTGCTGCTTATAACATCAAACATATTCATGACTTTCGCCTGGTACGGACACCTGAAGCTCCAGGAGATGAAGATTTCCTCCAACTGGCCTCTTATACTGGTAATCCTCTTCTCCTGGGCTATCGCATTCTTCGAGTACTGCGCCCAGGTCCCCGCCAACAGAATAGGTTTCAACGAGAATGGAGGTCCATTCAATATAATGCAGTTGAAAGTGATACAGGAGGTGATCTCCCTCACGGTATTTACTGTTGTCGTCACTCTGCTGTTCAAGAACCAGGCTTTGCAATGGAACCATCTTGCAGCATTCATCTGCCTTATCCTGGCCGTCTTCTTCGTATTTATGAAATAAAAACACAGAAAAATTTGGAGGGAAAAGAAATTTGTTCTATTTTTGCAGTCCCAAATAAAAACGGTGGGTTCGTATAACGGTTAGTACTCAAGATTCTCAATCTTGCAATAGGAGTTCGATTCTCCTACCCACTACCAGATTAAAGCGACGATTTGAAATTCAGATCGTCGCTTTTAAATTATATCAGACCACCGATAATTGCCAGCTACTTTTAAGGATCACCGGGAAAACCCTTTTAATCAGCTGCGGCCAGAAACGAATCTATATTCGCCAGAACCTTGTCAGACAGGCGCTGTGTGCTCTGGACAGACATTCCAGCCACAGATGGAGTATAGAACACATTGGCAAAAGGAGCCAGTTCATCCTTCAATGTCCCCATTCCGGTGCCATCACAGAAATAGAAACTGTCAGGATTAGCCTTCAGCCATTCCTTCAATGCTTCCAGATCAAATGTCGCACCTATTGATGTATTCATCAGAATCCTGCCTCCTCCCATAATTGCAAATTCCTCTTTCTGCAGGATATACGTATTTCTCGGAAGGGTGGTGAGTATGATATCACAGTATGAGAGCAGGTCGTGCAGGGGAAGATACCCGATTCCAGAATCCTCGGCATCCGGTTTTCTTGTCCTGCTGAAATAATGCACTTCACTGCCGAAGAATCTGAATGCATCCGCCGTCATCCTGCCCGTCTTGCCCAGACCGATCACACCTACCTTCATTCCGCCAAGTTCATATTTCAATGACCTCCACTGCCTGTCTCCGAAGCCGTGCAGGAAACGGACAATCTCGCTTACCGCATATTCGACAACCCCTTCATCGCCATAGTCCCGGACTCCGCATACCGTGATCCCTTTTTCCCGCGCTGCAGCTATATCCACATTACAGCTGCTCTCATCATACAGAGTACAGCACATTCCTATGTATCTTACATTATGACACGACTCAATTACATTCCGGCCGACCTTTGTCTTGAAAGTCACAAGGACAGCATCCGCATCCCCTATACGCCTTATGATCTCGGCATCAGTACCCGGAAGGTCATTATAAATCACAACCTTTTCTGCGTATTCCTCCAGACGTTTCCTGGCCTCCGCATTGATAAGAGGATCTTCTATAGCAACTATTTTCCTGAACATATCTGTTATTATTCTATAATACAGTTATCCGTCCGGCAAACTGAATATCCACCGCTGCAGATAGCCGGAACAGGACAAAGTTAACGTTATTCCATTTAATTTTTAAAAAATATGCAGGAAAAATTTGGAGTATGAACAATTTTACCTATCTTTGCAATCCCAAAACGAAAGCGAGGGAGTTCTTCAAAATGGTGTCATAGCTCAGTTGGTAGAGCAAAGGACTGAAAATCCTT
>JADIMI010000022.1 GCA_017694845.1 Candidatus Cryptobacteroides intestinavium | reverse complement strand
CGCTATGATTATATCATAACATTGACAGATGTGGACAAAAAGATTCTGTCAAAATATATCCCGGAAGAAAACATATATGTGTCTCCTGCTGTCATTGCAGAAACCAGGCGTCTGGAATTCAGGGATTGCGGTGCAGAGTTTGTCTTTCTTGGGGGAGCGGATCATTTTCCGAATATGGATGGGGTCGACTGGCTGTGCAGGGAAATCATACCTGAATTGCGCAAGGTTCTGGATGGTTTCAAGATATATGTTGTCGGCAAATGGAATCAGTATCAGCAGAAAATGCTTGGCAATATAGATCCTAGCATTGTCTTTACCGGATTTATACAGGATCTGAATGCATTCCAGAATGGTAAGATTTCCATAATCCCAATCAGGATCGGAAGCGGGATGAGAATGAAGATTCTGGATGCCGTTATAAGCGGTTCGCCTTTTATAACTACTACGAAAGGGCAGGAAGGTATGGGATTTGTCGATGGGGTGCATTGCTGCATTGCAGATACTCCGGTCGCGTTTGCCGAGGCAATGGCGAGGATGGCATCCGACCGTGCGCAGCAGAAAGCATTGATAATGGCGGCGAGAGAAAAGGTCAGCATAGAGTATAATACTGATGTTATGCTTAAAAAACGGGAAAATTTTTACACTCTTATATCAGAGTCTCATTAACTGTCATTATTGAATGAGAATACTGCTTATCCTTCCGTATATCCCTTATCCGCTCGACAGCGGAGGGAATCAGGCCGTCTTTACGATGGTGGACAATCTGCGCAAGTCGCATAAGGTGTCAATGCTTTTAAGGGGAGGCAGAAAGGAATATATTGCCGCTCTGGAGCGTCTGTGGCCCGATGTGGAGTTCTTCGTATACAGGGGCGGTGAGAAACTGGGTTCATGGATGCCGTTGAAGGGCAGGATTCTGTCGTATTTCGCAGGCTCGTTCGCCAGAAAGCTGAACAGGTTCTTCTACAGATACTGGCCGGCACGGAGAGATATGGACAATATGCTTCGTATCAGGACATTGAACAACCTCAGGCCGGCAGATCCGGATTACGGATACTGCAGGTTTGTCAGTATGATTTCAAGACAGGGCTTCGATATGGTCCAGACTGAATTCAGTGAACTGATCGGTCTGTGCTACTTTCTACCTGAAGACACCATCAAGGTGTTTGTCCATCACGAGATCGGATTTGTCAGGAAAAAGAACGAACTCGATCTGCTGCCGGATCCTACCTTTGAAGATTCTGTACGCTATGAGCTGGGAAAGGACAGGGAGATCTCGATGCTGCGCAGATATGACCATATAATAACACTGACAGAGACGGACAGAAACATACTCTCGGAATATATTCCCGGGGAGAGGATATCTGTGTCTCCGGCAGTAGTCAGGATAGACGAGGCTCTTCCTTTCAGAGAATCCGGTGCTGAATTTGTCTTTACGGGAGGATCGGACCATTTTCCTAATTATGACGGGGTCAACTGGTTCTGTGAGTGTGTACTCCCTGTCATGAGGACGAAAATGTCCGGATTCAAGGTCTATGTTGTAGGGAGCTGGAAGAAGAAAGCCGCGAAATGGATCTCTGCCAGATATCCGGAAGTGGAATTCACCGGTTTTGTCCCTGATCTGAGACGCTTCCTGAACGGGAAGATAACGGTTGTCCCTGTCAGGATCGGAAGCGGGATGAGAATGAAGATACTGGATGCCGTCTGGAGTTCTTCTCCTTTTGTCACGACGACAAAGGGGGTGGAAGGACAGGATTTCACAGATGGCAAAGACTGTATAATTGCAGATACTGCTGAATCATTTGCAGATGCGCTGGTGCGTCTCTCTGCAAAGGCCGATCTTCAGAGATCAATGGCTGATAATGCATTGCGCACTGTCAGCCGGATGTATGACCCTGCTTCTATGCTCAGCCGCAGGCTGGATGTATATGACAGAATAGCTTCATCTGCAGGTCTGGCCGGGAAGAAAGGAAATCCTATCGCCTGAGATGTCTGTAGATCCTGTCGATGATGTCCGGGTCTACATTTTCATCGAATTTACGGGCCCAGAAATGCGGGACGCTCATCAGCAGGTCCCAGTCTCCGGTGCGGAATGTCCAGGGATGCCTGATGCTCTCTCCTCTTGTCCAGTCAATGAATCTCATATTGCTTTCGTTGACGATATGTTCCTCTACCGGTTCCTTTACATATAGCCGTTCCCTGAAAGGAGATCCCCACACGAGGGTGGCGAGGAAGATTTCGTCACAGGTATTTGTATGGCGGAACACTTTCTCGAGCCAGTCTTCTCTGGATATGGTATACCGGGCGAGGCTGTCGGTAATGCTGAACCACTGGGATGCGAACCGGAAATCCACGTCCTTGTTTATCCTGTACCCCACAGCCATCTGCAGCCCCTTGAAGATGTTGTTGATGAGATTGGTATGAAAACGTCCGGCGCCTTCCGGGAAAATGGTATAGTAATGGAATCTGGATGCGGTTGTCTTCTTGAAGTTCCAGTAGTTGATGAATTCCGTGCCGCTGTGGGCATCGAAGAATGAATGGATTGTATCCTGATCCTTGATCGGAAGATCCATACCGGAAAGAAGATGATAATAGTCGTATTCAGATGTGCCGGTCGCTGCTTTCAGCAGGGCCAGCTCTGCGCGCATGATGCTTACCCCTCCCCAGTTGACACTGATTCTGGGAGAAATGAAAGTGAGCAAGGATCTGCTGCAGACCTTGTCCCAGCCGGTATGGTCGAAGCGGGCTTTACGGTCTATATGTATATATATGTCGTTGCGTGGATCATCCAGCAGTTCCACAAGTTTGCGTAGCTGTCCGAAATTCTTGTGCGCGAGAATAAGGTATGCGTGCCGTTTTTCCATTGTCAGTCCTCCTGGATCTTTTTTAATGAATCATATATTTCCTCTATTATCCGGTTGTCTACATTTTCATCGAATTTGCGGGCCCAGAAATGCGGGACGCTCATCAGCAGGTCCCGGTCTCCGGCGCGGAATGTCCAGGGATGCCTGATGCTCCCTCCTCTTGTCCAGTCAATGAATCTCATATTCCCGGTCCCGGATCTGTCAGGATCGCTGTACTCTTTGACAAAAAGTCTTTCCTTGAAAGGGGAATCTGCCACAAGTGTGGCGAAAAAGATCTCATCACAGATACTGGTGTGCCGGAATGTCTTTTCCAGCCATCTTTCTCTGGAGATGGCGTATCTTGCCAGGTCATCGGTTATGCTGAACCATTGCGAGGCATAGCTGAAGTCAATGTCCCGGTTTATTCCGGTTCCGGTTGCAGACTGTATCTTTTTCCCGATCTTGTTGATGGCGTGGAAGAAAAAGTTCTTCTCCCCTTCAGGGAACAATGTGTAAAACTTCACCCTGCTTTCCGTGTCCGGCCTGGGTTTCCAGAAGCTGATGAATTCCGTGCCGCTGTGGGCATCGAAGAAAGAATGGATTGTATCCTGGTCCTTGATCGGGAGATCCATCCCTGAAATCAGATGGTAGTAGTCGTAGCTCCCTCCGCCGGTGGCTGCCTTCAGAAGCTCCAGCTCTGCCCTCATTATGCTCGGACCTCCCCAGTGGACACTGATTCTCGGGGAGATGAAAGTGAGTGAGGACCTGCGGCAGGCCCTGTCCCAGCCGGTATGATCGAAGCGGGCTTTACGGTCTATATGTATATATATGTCGTTGCGGGGGTCATCCAGCAGTTCCACCAGTCTGTGCAGCTGTCCGAAGTTGCAGTGAGCCAGTATGAGGTATGCGTGTCTTTTCATCTGGAGCGGAAGATTTTATGTACAAGATACGAACTATATCTGAAAAACATATCGATACGGTTCCCATCAAGGAATTTGCTCACATATCCGGCGCCGTATATTCTTGAGGAGTCTGATATTATGGCAGACCTCAATTCAGGCGGTATCCGCTGCAGTATATATCTTACCTGGGCTCCGAGCGCTCCGTTATGGCGGCTGAATGCCGATTTCTTGAAGAAAGGCAGGCCGTGGCGGTACAGATCCCTGATATTGTTGTATACCCTTTTCCCTTTCAGTCTGTAGAGGGCGCCGTAGCTGAATCCGCATTTGTCCATAAGTCCGGTCAGACCGTTCTCATAGGCAGTGCACACGGAATTCTTGTCTTCCATACGGTGGATTCCGGAGATGAAATCGGCGAATTCCTCGGATGTGAATATGGTACGGGCAAGCCCTATGAACCACGACTGCAGATGCGGGTGCTTCCTGTGCGGGTTCATAGCTATGGCGAATGCATCCTTGCCACAGTTCTCCATCCTTTCCAGATACGGCCCCGGGCTGTATAGCGGACCGAATACGGAATCATTCACCAGATAGCAGAAATCATAGTCTTCGAGAATGCCCGAGGTGCGGGCCCATTGATATCCCCGTTTGTATGATCCGAAATCATACTCTCTGTGTCTTTCGGCTTCGGCATGCAGTACATAGGGCGAAAGTTTCCGAAGTTCATCCTCCGTGCAGTCGCAGTCAAAGACCGTGATGATATCACCGTATGCCGACAGGGCCGATATGTAGTATATGAAAGAAGGACCTATTATTCCCTGCGGGTCATATCCTGCGACAAGAAAAAGCCTTTTCATCATAGATACATATGTGTCATTATGTCAGCGAAACTTCCCTTGACCGGGGAAGTGGCTGCAGCCGACTTGTACTCGATCTTCTGGAAGAACGAGCCGGCAGTCTCTTTCCTGAAGATATCGTTGTCAAACGGCTTGTCCCTGTATAGCCACCATAGCCGGTGTGTCGGATCCTGGATCAGGTGAGGCATTTTCTCGAATTCTTTTCCGGCTTTATGGTTGCATTCCACAGCCTTCCTTAAAATCATCTGGTGTATGAAATAGTCTATCGCTCTGTCTTCCTGTCTCCAGTATGACAATATACCTTCCCTCCAGGTCTTAAGGATGTAATTGCCTTTTCTTGCCCTGAAGAAGCAGTTCTGGACAAAGGCATAGCATCCCTTTACCGTTTCTCCGCTCATATAGATGAAGAAGTCCTCATCCAGTATCCACCCGGGGACAGGCGCTGTCACGAATCCGGTGGCATCCAGCCAGATTCCTCCATATTCGTAAAGCAGTTCCACGCGACATATATCGGCAAAATGAGCCGGCTTTATCTTCCCGCTGTTCCATTTGTCCATAATATATCCCGGTATGGATATCCAGTCGTGCAGAGTCCTGCTGTCCAGTATGACGATATCCTGCGAACAGTTGTGTCTCATGCTTCTGAAGCACGCCTTGACTATGTCGGGCGCATTGTCTTCACCCTGAAGCCAGATGCTGAATATCCGGTCGGGCTGCGGAGCCTCCGGGGGAAGAGCCTGGCTGTCAGGCTGCACGGATATCATATCAGGGACATAGCGGTCGAGATACCGGTCCACGGTCTTGCCGATGACTTCGCCCCTTCTGCGGCTGCGTCTGTCGTGCTCTTCCCAGAAGCAGTTGAAGATGTGCCCCTTGAAGAATATTTCAGCCCTTGCTATGCTCTCTCTGCAGATACCTGCGCGTATCTTTATACCGAAAAGCCAGATGAATTTCGCTCCGGAATTGCCTTCTCTGTTGATGGTGAATATGTGCTTGAAGACAGGTGATATAACCCCGTTCAGCAGCAGGTATACAGCCGCGGCCGTGTTCTGGGATACTGTCGCGGCCCGGTAGCCGTATGCATTCGCCGCCATTGAAAGGATTCTTTCATAGACGTGCGCCATCGAGCCTTCAGAATGCGATATCAGAATTTTAGGAAACAGATTCTCTGTAATATTGTCTTTCTGAAGGTAGCGGAATATCCTGCTTCTGGCTATGAACATCGTCCCTACGCAGAAGTGTCTGTCCGAGACCCTGAGCCCTATCCTTCTGAGTTCCTTGTCCAGAAGGACACTGTCTTCATCCTGCCATTCGCTTGTTTTCAGCCATAGCATTCTGCAGCTGACAATGCCTGCATCCGGCTGATTCCTGAATATTTTGAGTGTCTTCCTGAATCTGCGCCTGCTCCCGAGCAGAGAATTTACAAGTGCATCCCTCCATTCAAATCCCTTGAGCCGTATGCCGTGAATTTTCAGATTGGATTCGCTTTTGGTATGCAGTTTCATTACATAGTCGTATCTGTCAAGGTTTATCGACTTGATCACCTTGATAAACGGCCATATGTCGTATCCTACATTTTCTGTCAGGATGAAATGCGTGTCCTTCTTGAATCTTGTCAGCTTGTCGACCGTATCCTCGTCCATCCTGTTCATCGTGACATACAGATCCCAGTCACAATCCGTAATGCTGGACAGTTTCCTTATGAAAAAATCTGTCTGGTCATAATAGAATATGTGGAGATGGACTAGTATGTGCTTCATCCCGTTTCGGTTTATGTGACAAACATCCGCAAATTTACAATTTTATGTAATTATCCGAAAGAATATCGGAAAAAACGGTATCTTTGTCAGATAGTGTTCATAAAAAGAGGGGATCCCAATGGATAGTGTAAGGATAAGGGCAGGTATAGTCAGGTCGCTGCTGTCATTGGTGGGCAGACTGCCGCTCAAGGCTCTCTACGGGCTCGGCGATGCCGCTTCCTGGTTTATGCGCAGGGTGCTGGACTACAGGAAGGGCGTCATCTATACGAATATCGCGAGAGCGTTTCCGGACAAGACATACGACTGGGTCGACAGCATAGCCAGGCAGTATTATTCGAGAATGGGCGACCTCGCAGCGGAGACGATATGGTTCGGCGGGTGCAACGGAGAGAGGGGACGGCGTCGTCTCAGGAAGCAGCGTATATATGAATATGCCAATCCTGAAGTCCTGGTCGAGGCCAACAGGGAGAGGGGAGTGATGGCGATGAAGTCGCACTGCGGCAACTGGGAGCTGCTGGGAGGTTTCTATGAATATTCACCGGATCTCGGGCTTGAGAGATATCTTGCCAGGGACAATTTCTATGTTGCATACCGCTCGATGTCAAGCAAGGTGTCGGATATCGTCTTCTATGAGAACCGCAGGGCGCCTCTGCCTGACTATGAAGGTCTGGTCGAGGACACGAAGCTGATGCGTCACGCGGTGGCTCACAGAAAGGAGAGGCCTGTGTATGTGCTGAATGCGGACCAGTTCCCGTACAAGGCTTGCCATTATGTCGGGAAATTCCTGAACCAGCCGACAGAAGGAATGCTCGGAGGGTTCTCTCTGGCGACCAAGCTCGGGTTCGCTGTCTTATATATGCGCGAGGAGAGGGTCAGCCGCGGACATTACCGCCTTACATTCGAAGTGATCACCGACAATGCCGCCGGACAGGATCCGGAAAAACTGATGCGCAGATATTATGACCTTCTGGAGGCTGATATCCGCAAGGATCCGGTCAACTGGCTGTGGAGCCACAAGCGGTGGCACTATGACAATATCAGGCCTGAGGCGAGGGAAATGCTCGGTCTTGACTGATGCTTCCTGCTGCCGACTGTCCGGCAAGGCAGCCTGTGGCGAACGCTATGTGCAGGTTGTATCCCCCGGTGTCGCCATCCAGATCCAGTATCTCCCCGGCGAAGTACAGCCCCGGAATCTTCCTGCATTCCATAGTCCTGGATACGATCTCCGAAGCATCTATCCCTCCAGCCGTTATGACGCACCTTTCGTAGCCTACATATCCCGCTATATCCATTTTCCAGCATTTCAATGTCCTGGCGAGTGACTCCGTGTCTACGCCCTGATTGCAGAGGAGAAAGGCTGCGGTAAGTTCCCTCGGCATCAGCCTTCCGAGAAGTATCATAAACTTCTCTCTGTTATCTTTTCCGGTGCTTCTCCTGTCCTTGGCTATCTCCTGCTGCAGCCTGGATATCCTGGCCTCCAGTTCCTCCAGACTGACTGCCGGCTTGAGGTCAATGCATACTGAAACTTTCGAGCCGTTGATGATGGCATTCACGCATTTCCTGCTCACTCTGAATCCGAGAGGCCCTTCCAGACCGCCATCGGTGAACTCTATGTCTCCGAACTCATCGCAGACCGTGCAGCCATCGACCTTCACTGTCAGCCCGGTGTTCTTCAGGCAGATTCCTGCCAGAGCCCTGCCTCTGGCGGATAGCGGGGTGCTCCGGTCGATATGTCCTCTCATCTGCCGCCCGGCCGGATTCTCTGCCACAGGTCCGTGACTTTTCCGGCCCCGGGAGATATGTGTCGCCTTGTACCCGTCAGGCACTATGGCTGTCAGGGATGGGAAAGTCGGCCTTACCGCAAGACCGTTCTGTCTTGCCCACATCAATCCATCCCCTGTAGAGCCGCTTGCAGGATAGGACAGCCCTCCTGTAGCTATTATCAGCCGTCTGCAGCAGTACGAGCTTCCGTCGGCACATTCTATCCTGAACAGGGTTTCTTCGGAGCCGCGGCCATCCGTATCCGTGACTTGACCTCCATTGTCGGCTGTATGGTTTTCCGGAGGCCTTATGGTAACGGTCTCTTTCCCGCAGATAATGTCCGCTCCCGCCTTCCGTGCCATTGAGGTCAGGGTGTCGACGACATCCGCTGCCCTGTGCGATGCGGGGAAGGCCCTGTCTCCGCGTTCGACGACAGTCTCGAGTCCGGCCTGTACGAACATTTCCGACAGCTTCTCGGGAGTGAGACTGTAGAATGCAGGTTTCAGCAGTCCCGGGGCAGGATGTATATGAGATGAGAATTCATTCCAGCTCTTGACGTTGGTGAAATTGCATCTTCCTTTCCCTGTGATCATTATCTTCCTGCCGGGGCGCGGCATCTTCTCCAGGACTGTGACTCTCTGCTGCCTCCCTTTCCCCGCGGATGGCATTGCTGAGCCGGCTCCGATGGCTGCCATCAGCCCTGCAGCGCCTCCTCCGATGATTATTATGTCGCTGTATTTCATAACTGCAATTTTATCCATACCGGGCAGAAGAAACATAATCTGTATCCGGATTGGGTGCAAATATGGAAAAAATAACTATATTTGCAATCCCTTTCCGGCTGCAGTCAGATGACGGGACCGGAAAAGGTGTATGCAGGCCAGTTTAGCTTAGTTGGTAGAGCATCGCATTCGTAACGCGAAGGTCGTGGGTTCGAATCCCATAGCTGGCTCCGAGGGTGCGTCGGTACGCTGACGCACCCTTTTTTATACTACAAACCAATGGGCTGCAGAACTGTCATATATGCTCTTATGCTGCTGGCCACGTTTTCCTGCTCCTTTGCAGGGCAGCCGGCAGCGCCATCAGCCGGCAATATGTACGCATCGCTGTTCGAGCTGCTTCCGGATGCAGCCGTCTCGATATCTCCATTCACCGGTGACAGGGATACGCTGTATATCGATGCCCCGATGGACAATATAGTATGTATGTCTTCATCCCATGTAGCCTTTCTGTCGGAGGCGGGTGCCGTGAAGTCAGTGAGCGCCGTGTCAGGAGTCCGCTTCCTGTCCGACAGAACGCTCGCGGAGAGTCCCGCTCTTGTAGAAGTAGGCGATGAGGCGGCATTCGACTATGAGGCAGTGATGAAACTGAAGCCGGATGTAGTGCTTGCCTATACTGTGTCTTCTGTTGAACCACAGTACATAGCGAGGCTGAGGTCGCTGGGAATCAGAGTCTTCATTATATATGACCATCTCGAGCACCACCCGCTGGCACGGGCGGAATATATCAGGCTCGCGGGTGCTCTGACAGGCAGGAGGGCGCAGGCCGACAGTGTGTTCAATGCGGTATGTGAAAAATATGTCTCGCTGGCTGCGGCGGTCAGTCACCGTGCCGGAGACGCCGGTATGGAAGTCGCTTCGGGCAGGGAGCATTCCGGAAGAAGGGTGAAGGTGCTGATGAATCTTCCGTTTTCCGATATGTGGTATGTCCCCGGGGAGGAGAATTATATGTCGTATCTGATACGGGATGCCGGAGGTGAGGTGCTCGGTGCACGCAAAGGTCGTTCCTCTTCGTCCGTGATTTCCGTGGAAGAGGCTTACAGACTCTCTCGGGAGGCGGATTTCTGGCTTCATCCGGGCAGCTGCACGACAAGGGACCGGATTACGGAGATACATCCTCTGTTCTCCCGGTTCGGCCCTATGCAGAGACCTCGTTCCATATTCAACAATGTGGCGCAGAGCAATGCTTCAGGCGGGAATGCCTTCTGGGAGAGCGGGGCTGTGCATCCCGAACTGATCCTGTCCGATCTCATAGCGATTTTCAACGGAGATGCTTCCGGATGCAGCCGGCTACATTACTATATTGAAGTCGAATAACATATTGCCGCAGAATGTCCCCGAGATGGCGGCAGTGCCGCTTTCTTCCCTTGAGATGAGGTGCCGGCCTCCGGAAAGGCATACCGCCACGATATCCCCTGTCCTGAGCGATACATATCCCGATACGTTGCAGATGGCGGATTCCACCATTGATGTCGATCCGGCGCATGTGGACCAGATCTCCCGGGGGCCGTTGCCGGAGTCGAGGCGGAGGCTGAATATGTTGTCCCCGTTTTCAAGAGTGACCCTGTCGTACATCGGAAACGGCAGCACGGATGTGCGGTCCATTATACGGATGGTCTCTCCGGAGACAGTGATGGCGTCGAGCAGGATGCCGTAATTCACGGCATCATAGTACCGATCCGCGAATTTCCCTCCTACGCATTTCCCCGCCTTGCATATACGGGCGAACAGTACCGGGACGAAATCGTATGCGGAGATGAAGTCCGGGGCGAAGAGGTCCCTGTCCTCCCGCTCCCAGCTCGTGTCCGGACGGCACTGCACCCGTCCGTCGTATGTCTGTACTACGATATTCATTTAGAACAGACTTCCCTGTTTGTCCGATGACGACCCGAACTTGCCGTTGAGCCTGTTGACCGCCCCTTTAAGCTGCGCTGCATTGAGCGGCTCATCGGATTCGGCCGCGGCCTTGCGCTTCTCCCTGTCGAACTGCTGCTTCAGAAGGGCGAACTGGCGCTTGGTGTCCAGGGTGAATTCCCCGTTCTCTATCCAGGCGAAGTATGATGGTTCGGACATATAGACCTCCCTGGCTGTCTTCCCCCTGTGCTTTCCGAAGGTGATCACGACTTCCTTCTTGTCGTTGAGGGCCAGTCTGCCTGCATAGTCCACGCTTCTCTGCCGTTCGGAGAAATTGGCGAGAAACTCGACATCGTTCCTGAGAGTTTCAGGGTATCTGTCGAGCTGCGCTTTCAGCACTTCGTATGTCGCTTTCGTGTCGGCCTCGGCGGCGTGCGCGTTCTCCAGCTCCGCCCCGCAGTAGAACCTGTATGCAGCCTTCAGATTGCGCGGCTCCAGGACATGGTATATGTTCTGCACATCCACCATCCTCTTCTCGTGAAGGTTGATGTCTGGTTTCCTGTCGGTATATTTCCTGACCCTCTCTATCTCTTCCGCCAGCATAGGCAGATCGAACTTTGTCGAATTGAAGCCGGACAGGTCGCTGTCCTCCAGCCAGGATGTGACTTCGTCGATGATGTCGCAGAATCTTCTGCATCCGGCGAGCTCTTCATCCTTTATGCCGTGCACTGCCATTGCGCTCGGATTTATCGCTTTCTGGCACCGGTTCACGTAGTCCCACGGACGGACCCTCCACGTCTTCACCCTTTCTTCCCCGTCCGGGAAGACCTTCACGAAACTCAGCTCTATTATGCTGTCGGTGGCAATATTAAGCCCCGTGCTCTCTATGTCGAAAAAGAGCAGGGGCCTCTGCAGATCAAGATTCATACTTATGCAATCATTATAGGCATTATGATACCGAAAATCTTCTCGCTTTCGGCTTCATCCTCCGCAGGCACGATCAGAGCCGCGTGCTTGCTGTCGGAGAACTTGATGACAAGTCCGGTGCAGTTCATATTGCTCAGGATCTCGATTATGAACGAAGACTTGAATCCTATGCTGAGCTCTTCTCCATCGTACTGGCAGTCGAGTTTCTCGTATGCCGCAATGGAAAAGCCGAGATCCTGGGCGGACACTTCCAGTGAACCTGTCTTCAGGTCGAACTTGATATGGTTGGATGCCTTGTTGGCGCAGACCGATACCCTGCGGACAGTGTTGAGCAGCTGTATCCTGTCGATCTTCAGGACGTTGGAGTTGTTCTGAGGTATGACATCCCTGTATTTCGGATACTTGCCTACCACGAGCAGGCAGATCATCGTGGTGGAGTCGAACCTGAACATCACGGTCTTGGTGTCGAAAGTGACCTGCACCGTCTCGGTGTTTTTCCCTATGATTGACCTGAGCACGCCGGCCGGTCTCTTGTGCAGAATGAATGAAGCCTTTTCAGGGGCGAGCACATCCTTGGTCGTATAGCAGATGAGCTTGTGCGAGTCGGATGCCACGAGGGTGGTGTATTCCGGATCCAGGTCGAACAGGATACCGTTCATCACGGGACGGATCTCATCGTCGGCTGTCGCATATATTGTCCCTGAAATGCCATCCACGAGGCTCTGGGCAGGAAAGTCCAGAGTCACGGCCGAGCCGTTGTCGACAGTGGTTATGTCAGGATAGTCCACCGCCGGGAAATACGGCAGTGTCGATGTACCTGTCGTCCATGCGCATTCGAAAGATGTGTCGTTGAGGGTCCTGATGGTGAGCGGCTGGTCGGGAAGCTCCTTGAGCAGGTTGGAAAGATGGTTCGCCGGTACGGCGATCTGTCCTTCCTCGGCGGTGCTTTCCACCTCCACTTCGGTCTTCAGGGTAAGTTCAGTGTCTGATGCCGTGATCTCGAGGGTGCCGCCTTTGAGGGTGAAGAGAAAATTCTCCAGGATCGGCAGCGCCGACTTGGCCGGAATAGCCTTTGACACTGCGAGAATCCCGCGCAGCAGTTCCGAACTTGATATTACGAATTTCATATTTTGTAATTTTTATGTTCCACGTTCTGTTCTACGTTCCGGTCATAGACCTTCAACCAACAAATATAGGAATTATTTGTCTACTTTCTGGCATGTAATTTGATTTTTTCGACCCGGCCTTCAGCTTACGCCAGGCATTGCAGGCCGGCAGTGGGCTGATGTACAGGTCAGCATACAATTAAAATATCTAAAATTAAAATATATAAATATGAAAAAGGGTATTATTATAGCTGTAATTGCAGCTGTCGCCGGTGCGATGTCTGCCTGGATAGTGACCAAGGCGGCGGTTGCCGGACCGGAGCAGCAGGTGGTTGTATCTCCGGCCGGAGGACAGTATAGGACTGTCAATCTGTCACTCGATGACTATCCCGATTTTACATACGCAGCTGAGTCTGCGGTGGATGCGGTGGTATATGTGAAGGTTGTCTCAAGGGAGACGACGAGGGCTGTCCCTGACATTTTCGATTTCTTCTTCGGATACGGAGGCACGCCTCAGGAGAGGGAGAGGGTAGGAAGCGGTTCCGGTGTCATCATCCGTGAGGATGGATATATAGTCACCAACAACCACGTGATCGAAGGGGCTACAGAGATCGAGGTCACCCTCACCAACAACAAGACTTTCAAGGCCGAGCTGATCGGGACCGATCCCGCTACCGATGTGGCTCTTATAAAGGTGGATGCGCAGGGGCTTCCTACCATACCGTTCGGGGATTCGGACAAGCTCCGTCTCGGGGAATGGGTGCTGGCGATAGGCAGCCCGTACAACCTTCGGTCCACTGTCACTGCCGGTATAGTAAGTGCAAAGGGCAGGTCCATACCTGACAGCAGCAAGGAATTCAAGATCGAGTCGTTCATCCAGACTGATGCCGCGGTCAATCCTGGCAACAGCGGCGGAGCGCTGGTCGACAAGGCAGGAAACCTTGTGGGCATCAATACGGCGATCGTGTCCCAGACAGGTGCATACGCAGGTTATTCATTCGCCGTCCCGGTCAATATCGTCAAGAAGATAGTTTCCGATCTCATAGATTTCGGGTCCGTACGGAGGGCTATGCTGGGTGTCACTATGAGCCCTGTCACACAAGAAATTGCAGACAAGATGAAACTTTCTTCTCTTAATGGCGTATATATTGTTGAGGTTTCGCCCGGAAGCGCGGCGGAGAAGGCCGGAGTCAGGAAGGAGGATATCCTGATTGCAATAGATTCCGTGAAGATCACCAATGCTTCTTCAGTCCAGGAGATGGTCAACAGTTTCTCCCCTGGAGACAAGGCTGTACTCACTGTCATAAGGGATGGCAGGGAGAAGGACCTGGAAGTCAAGTTCCAGGGTACCGCCGAGGAGAACGGTACGGTGACGGAAGATGGTTCAGTTGCCTTCTACGGCTCGAGGATAGACGAGGTGTCCAGGGAGACAAAGGAAAGGCTCGGCATAAAGTCGGGTGTGGAGATTGTCTCTGTCGGCCCAGGCAAGATAATGGATGCCGGAGTCACCGAAGGGTTTGTGATTCTATATGTTAATGATGAACCGGTAAGCAAGCCTCAGGACGTAATCAACATAATCAAGAAGTCGAAGAGGGCTGTGTTTATCGAAGGTCTTACTTCGTATGGAAAAGTCTCCTATTTCGGCTTCGGAATATAAAAGGAGAGATATTAGAAAATGAGACAGCTGAAGATCACCAAGTCGATCACTAACCGTGAAAGTGCATCCCTGGACAAGTACCTGCAGGAGATAGGACGAGAGGAGCTGATCACTGTAGAGGAAGAAGTGGAGCTTGCCCAGAGAATCCGCAAGGGAGACCAGGCAGCTTTGGAAAAACTTACGAGGGCGAACCTGAGGTTCGTGGTGTCTGTGGCAAAGCAGTACCAGAACCAGGGCCTCAGTCTCCCCGACCTTATCAACGAAGGCAATCTGGGCCTGATCAAGGCGGCGGAGAAATTTGATGAGACAAGAGGGTTCAAGTTCATATCCTATGCGGTATGGTGGATCCGCCAGTCGATCCTCCAGGCTCTGGCCGAGCAGTCGAGGATAGTCAGGCTCCCGTTGAACCAGGTCGGTTCGCTCAACAAGATAAACAAGGCGCTACAGAAGTTCGAGCAGGAGCACGAGAGGATGCCGTCATCGGAGGAGCTGTCCGAAATGATAGATGTCCCGAAAGACAAGATCGCCGATACGCTCAGGGTCTCAGGCCGTCATGTCAGCGTGGATGCCCCGTTCGTCGAGGGCGAGGACAACAGCCTTCTGGATGTGCTGGTGAACAATGATTCACCGAGTGCCGACCGCGGGCTTGTCAATGAATCCCTCAACAAGGAGATAGAAAGGGCTCTTTCGACCCTGGCTCCGAGGGAGCGGGAGATCATAAAGTCGTTCTTCGGCATAGGCTGCCAGGAGATGACCCTAGAGGAGATAGGCGAGAGGTTCGGTCTTACGAGGGAGCGTGTGCGCCAGATCAAGGAAAAGGCTATACGCAAGCTTAAGAACAATTCCAGGAGCAGGCTTCTCAAGAGTTATCTTGGCTAGACCGATATCACAGTCCTTCCCGTATTGCAGTACGGGGAGGACTGTCTTCTTGTCAGAGAGTTATGTATAATCAGCAACGGGCGGCGCGCCCGAAACCATTTTAGACAGATGACACCGGAACAGTTTATATCGACAAAGGCGGCAGAGGCCGTGAAGAGCATATATGGGGCTGACATCGAGCCGTCAATGCTCCAGGTACAGGTCACGAGGAAAGAATTCGAGGGCGACTATACGCTTGTCGTGTTCCCCCTCCTGAAGATATCGAAGAAGAATCCTGAAGCTACCGGGAACGAGATAGGTGAATGGCTCCAGACCAATGTGAATGAGATCGCATCCTGCAATACTGTCAAGGGCTTCCTGAACATATCCTTCTCGGCTGCATACTGGAACGGTCTGTTTTCAGGGATGGCGGCTGACGGTGACTACGGGCAGCTGCCTCCGACAGGAAAGACCATAATGGTGGAGTTCTCCTCCCCTAATACCAACAAGCCTCTTCATCTGGGCCATATCAGGAACATTCTGCTCGGATGGTCTGTGTCGAGGCTCCTCGAGGCCAACGGGCACAGGGTGATAAAGGTCAATCTCGTCAATGACAGAGGAATCCATATATGCAAGTCAATGCTGGCCTGGCTGAAACTCTGGAACGGCAGGACTCCCGAGGATCTCGGACAGAAAGGCGACCATCTTGTCGGAGACTGCTATGTGGCTTTCAATGACATATACAAGAAAGAGGTCGAGGAGCTTGTCGGTAGCGGAATGCCTGAGGAGGAAGCGAAGAAGAACGCTCCGAGCCTTAAGGAGGCTCAGGAGATGCTTCTGAAATGGGAACAGGGAGACAGGGAGGTCAGGGCGCTCTGGGCGAAAATGAACGGCTGGGTCTATGACGGTTTCGACAGGACATACAGGGATCTTGGAATCACTTTCGACAGGACCTACTATGAGTCGCAGACATACCTTCTGGGCAAGGCTCTGGTACAGAAAGGTCTGGATATGGGTATCTTCGAGAAGGAGGCGGACGGTTCGGTCTGGTGCGACCTGACTGCCGATGGTCTCGACCGCAAGCTGCTGCTGCGCGGAGATGGCACTTCCGTCTATATTACCCAGGATCTCGGGACAGCTGAGCAGAGGTTCGAGGAAAACAGCCTGGATGAGATGATATATGTGGTAGGAAACGAGCAGAACTACCATTTCCAGGTGCTCAAGCTGATTCTCGGCAAGCTCGGATTCAAATGGGCGGATGACATCTACCACCTTTCATACGGGATGGTAGAGCTGCCGGAGGGCAAGATGAAGTCGCGTGAAGGGACCGTCGTCGATGCGGACGACCTGATCGCGAAGATGTACAATACCGCAAGGGAGACATCACTTGAACTCGGCAAGATAGGTGATATGACCGAGGAGGAGCAGAACAGCCTGTTCAGGATGATAAGCATGGGGGCATTGAAATACTTCATCATCAAGGTCGACCCCAAGAAGACCATGCTTTTCGACCCGAAGGAGTCGATCGACTTCAACGGGAACACCGGGCCGTTCATCCAGTACACCCACGCCCGTATCATGTCTATTCTCCGCAAGGCGGCGGAAAAGGGGATTGTATACGGGAATGCGGATATCCATCCTGATACGGAACTGTCAGCCAAGGAAGTGCGCATAATAAAGCTTCTCGACCTCTTCCCGGTGAAGATAGCCGAGGCAGGGAATGCACATTCTCCTGCTGTGATCGCCAACTATGCATACGAACTGGCAAAGGAATTCAACCAGTACTACCACGACACCCCTGTGCTCAGGGAGGAGAACGAAGCCCTGCTGAAATACAGGCTTGTCCTCCTCAATATGATAGCGAGGGTGCTCCGCAAGGCGATGGACATACTCGGTATTTCTCTTCCTGACAGAATGTAGCGGAATGGCTGTCGGCCCGGCTGAAATGATACCGACTTCCCGCAAGGAAGTTGAAGCTCTCGGATGGGACTACATAGACATCATCATTTTCAGCGGTGATGCCTTTGTGGACCATCCTTCTTTCGGCACCGCCGTGATCGCCAGATGGCTCCAGAGACACGGCTACAGGGTGGCGGTCGTGCCTCAGCCGAACTGGAGGGATGATCTGAGGGATTTCCGCAAGCTCGGCCGTCCACGTCTCTATTTCGGGGTCAATGCCGGGGCTATGGACTCCATGGTCAACCATTATACTGCGTCGAAACGTCTGCGCAGCGATGATGCATATACCCCCGGTGGGAAGGCCGGCCAGCGTCCGGACTATGCGGTGACTGTGTATACGCGCATCCTCAAGGATCTCTATCCCGATGTCCCTGTTGTAATTGGCGGAATAGAGGCATCGCTCCGCCGTCTGACACATTATGACTACTGGAAGGATGACCTTATGCCGTCTGTCCTCGTATCGAGCGGGGCCGACTGGCTGTGTTACGGGATGGGGGAGCGGCCGATGCTGGAGCTGACGAAAGCCATCGAATCAGAGCGGAACATATCCGATATGATGAAGATCCCCCAGATTGCATTCTTCAGGAACGGACACTGCAGGGTGCGGGATGCCGTGACACTGCATTCATACGAGAAATGCCGTCAGAGCAAGGCGGCCTTTGCCGAGAACTTCCATCTGATAGAGACGTACGCAAATATGCTCGACGCCCCGGTCATAGCCGAGCCTGTATGTGACGGCTATGTGCAGGTCAACCCGCCGTATCCTCCGGCGACAGAGCAGGAGATGGATTCATTCTGGGACCTTCCGTTCACCAGGCTGCCGCATCCACGCTACAGGGGCAGACGGATTCCGGCGTATGATATGATAAAATTCTCCATCAACACCCACAGGGGATGTTTCGGTGGCTGTAATTTCTGTACCATAGCCGCCCATCAGGGCAAGTTCATACAGTCCAGGTCCGAGAAGTCCATCGTGACTGAGGCCGAGGCCCTTATGTCCCTTCCTGATTTTGCCGGCAACATATCCGACCTCGGCGCCCCGACAGCCAATATGTACGGAATGGCCGGGCGTGACAGGGATCTCTGCGCAAAGTGCAGGCGCAAGTCATGCCTCTTCCCTTCTCCCTGCCGCAACCTTGACCGTTCACACCGGAGACTTCTCGGTCTCTATCAACGTATTGCAAAGATACGCGGCATAAGGCACGCATATATAGGCAGCGGCATAAGATATGACCTTTTTCTCGATGGCAGGGGGTATGTGGATGATACCTCATATCCGTATCTCAGGGAACTTATACTTGAACACACTTCCGGAAGACTGAAAGTGGCTCCCGAGCATACCGAGGACAGTGTGCTCGAACTGATGGCCAAGCCTTCGTTCAGGCTGTTCGAGCAGCTGAGGACAGAGTTCGACAGGATCGTATCCGCGAGCGGCCGTCATTGCGAACTCGTGCCGTATTTCATTTCGGGACATCCGGGCTGCGGAATGAGAGAGATGGAGAGACTTTCACGGAATCCTGCTCTCAGAGGTCTCTATATGGACCAGGTCCAGGATTTCACCCCGACTCCGATGACCACTTCATCCGTAATGTTCTATACCGGCCTCGATCCCAGGACTCTTAAGAAAGTCTTTGTCGAGCGTGACATCGAGCGCAAGCGGCAGCAGAAATCCTTTTTCTTCAAGGGCCGGTGACTGCCTTTTCCGAAAAAACAGTATTTTTACGGTCTTGATTCATGGCATATACAGGAGTGGAGAGGGAATTCGATGATATCGTGATGCGCATAAGCCGGTCCGACAGGGCGGCTTTCGATGAACTGTACAGACGGCTGTATCCTCTTCTGGTGAATTATGCAGGACTGATGGTCAGCCGTGAGGCGGCGCGTGATATAGTCCAGGATGTGTTCTTCAAGCTGTGGCAGGGACGCAAAGGGCTTCTGCCTGAGTCTTCAGGTGGGGGTAATATACGCAGTTTTCTGCTCAGAAGCGCATACAATGCGGCCATAAGCGCCATAAGGCATAATCTGTTGGTTCTCAATTACTATGACAATGCGGTACGGGAGCTGGAGAGCTATTATTCAGCCTATGATGTGGACAGAAGCGAGATGCTCCGCATCCTGTACAGCCGCGATATCCGTTCTGTGATCGACAGGGCCATTTCGAAACTTCCTCCGAGATGCAGGGAGGTCTTTCTTCTGAGCTATGTGGAGAATCTTTCCAACCAGGAGATAAGCGAACGTCTCGGCCTCAGCCTGTCCACTGTCGAGAACCATATCCACAACGCCCTTGTCCGTCTCCGTACCAGTCTTTTGAATGAGTCGAATTCCCTTTAGGTGTTTTCCGGTAAAAATCCTAAAGAGTGTTAATTTTTGTCTAAAGAGTGTTAATAAGACGGCAGAATATTGCCTACCTTTGTAGAGACAGGCAGCCGATTGCTGACATTAAAGCCGGACCGGAGCAAGTAATTCAGCAAAAAGACAAATTTCTTTTAGGTGTTTTTGTAAGGTATTGCGTATATATAAAGAACCACATAATGACATAATTGTATGAAGAAAATGATTATCGCGGCAGCCGTAGCGGCACTGGCAGGTTGTTCAGAACAGGAGAAATATGATTATCCCGACTTCAAGATAGAACAGGAAGCGGAATTCGAACTTCTGACAGGAGAATTGGAAAGCATCAGCGTTCCGAGCGATATGTATTTGTCAGGAGATTATATAGTAATCATTGGATATGACAGAGTGAATCAGACTTTTGTTCATATATATGACCGGGAGAAAGGAAGTCTGGTGGCGGATGGTATACGTATGGGGAGAGGACCGAAAGAGATTATGATACCAGTTCTGAACAGTATGAATTATAATGAAGAGAGTGTGGTGATCTATGATTCCGGGGCAGGGAGGATTTCCGTTCCTGTGGAGTCATTCGTCTCAGCCGGTCTGGCGGCAGTCGGTCAGGAACCATATGAGATACCATCGTTTATAAGCTGTCTGATGGATGCAGGAGATCTTAGGGTCGTGATCCGCGCCGTGCCTTCGGGTAAAGATATTCCCGATATGACCAGGATAGAAATCCAGACAGAAGACGGAGCTGTCCTGTACCGGTATAACGAGTTCCCTGATATCGGCGATATTTCCTTATGTCGCAGTATATACAGCTTTACCACAGGGACAGTCTCTCCTGACGGGAAGAAAATGGCTCTGGCGCCATCTTCGTGGGGAGGTATATTGGAATTTTTCTCGTTAGAAGATGGGATTGAGAACAGGAAGACAGAATATATGTTCAGTCCTGGAGTCCGGTCTCCGGACGGAATGAATATAGAACTAACGGAAGATGCCGCATCTGGATTTCAGGATCTGTATGCAACGGATGAAAGACTTTATGGAGCGGTTGGCAACGGGGTGAAGTTCCTGTCCAATAACAAACTCCCTCTTGAAGACAGACTGCTGACCAGTCCGGATGTGGTGATTTTCGACTGGAAAGGACGGGCCGTTGAAAAAATAGAGACTGACTACAATGTTTTGTGCCTATGTACTGATGAGGAGAAAGGGGAACTTTATGCTGTCATAAGTGATGTATATCAGCGGAATTATATCGGGAAGTTGTCTATTTGAACCGAATCGAAGTATGAAAGGCTTACACAACCGTAGTATAAAGCAGGAGACTGTCGTAAAATTGTTTGATCTGGCTATGGGCGTGCGTAAAATAGATAAATATTATGAGAGGATTGAAGTATATTTACTATGTCATAGTAGGATTATTATTGTGTACGTCATATGCATCTTATGCTTCGCAAGATATCGGCATCCCCGATGTCAATGGCAGATGGAAGCCTCGTCTATGCCGCTAAAGATAATATGAAGCTTGTGAAATATGACTTGAAAAACGATTCTCTTGAAGAATTCGAGGAGGACGTATATACTCTATGCAGACTTATTGCCAGATAATGATCAGACAATTATTGTCAGTGTCATGCCCGGCATTGCTATTGTCTGTGGTATGTGCATCGGGACAATCGGTCTATAGCCTGCCGGACAGTCTTGTATCCCTGTCTGACAGTGCGCATATACGCGAACTTGTCCTGCAGGAAGGACTGTATCTCAAAAGCGTGATGCGGTATGATGAGGCGGCGGAAGTATTCGCCTCATTGCTTCAGAAAGGCAGCCCGGACAGTAAGATTATCGCAGAAATAGCAGACTGTAACTATCTGGACGGGAACTACAGCGGGGCAAGGACATTCTATATGATGCTCTCAATGTCCGAACCGGACAACATTGTTGCGGGCATCCGGCTGATGCAGATGAGTTACCGCTGCGGGGAATATTCTGAAAGTATCCGGCTCGGCAAGTCCATTCTTCTTAAGGACAGCATCCCTGCTGTCTGTTCGCTTGTCGGTGATGCGTTCAACCGTACGGGACAGCGGGATTCGGCTCTTGTATATTACCAGGAGGCATTGCGGCTCAGACCCCTTTATCCGGATGTGATAGACAAGATGTCCGATATACTGCTTTCAGAGGGGCAGTATGATGAGGTCATATCATTGGCAGACGGTTATCTTTCTGAAAGACCTGACAATATCAAGATCAATTCGGTCAAAGGAACGGCTCAGTATCTTAAGGAGGATTATCAGGCATCGATGGGGACATTCAACAGGATACTTGACCTTGGAGATGATTCATATGGGACACATCTCATGCTCGGACAGAATCTGTGGCAATTGGACAGGGTGTTCGAGGCGGAAGAAGAACTTATGAAAGCCTATGCGATCGATTCGACAGAGGTCGGGCTGGTACTTCTGATTGCCTCTGTAAAGGCGGAACTGCTGGCGGTCGGATCCGGTTTTCTGAAAGTCGGAGAAGAAGCATATTCTGAAATGGATGCGTGGTTCGACAAGGCATTGTGTATGATGGAGCCTGACGGTACTGTCATGTCCGAGATCTGGCGGAGGCGCGGATATGCATATTACAGGTTGGCGGACTGGAAAAAGTCGGGGAAATGTTATATGACGGCATTGAAGTATGGTATCCCGGATGCACGGATATATCTGTATCTTGGCTATTGCAGCCAGATGAAGGAGGATTGGGCGAAGGCCCTGGACTATTACAGGAAAGGTCTTGATCTGTCAGGTCCCGACTCAGGATTGACTACATATCTTCGGGAACGGGTCGAGGATATGGAAAGGGAAGTCTTTATGTTACAGACAGTGAAGTAAAACAGACAGTGTTGCCGTATTTATTGATATTCATCGCCTTCTGGCTGGCGTTTTCCTTCAGCGGAGAGAAATGGCTGTCAAGGACCGCCCTTTTGTGCCTGTGTCTGTGCGGTGGATATGAGGCTGTGCTGGGACTGATGCAGCTGGCGGGATTTGCCGTGTCTGGACATCCTGGATATGCCATGACCGGCACCTTCGCGAATCCGGGTCCTTATGGAGGATTCATTGCGATGCCGCTGGCTGCAGGGACGGTGTATCTGCTGGAACGGGGAGGTCTGCTTTTCAAGGGTAAGGTTGCGGATATCGTATATGACACCGTTATATTCTTCTCCGTATTTCTCTGCGTTATCGTTCTTCCTGCGACAATGAGCAGGGCGGGATGGATGGGATTCATAGTGGCCATAGCTTTGTCTCTCGTGCGGGATGGGAGAATAAAAAGATGGATATCGGGTCGCAGGTGGCTTCTGCTGGCTGTTGCAGTTGTAGTGGTGGTATGCCTGACGGGAATAATCAGTCTTAAGCACGAGTCTGCTTTAGGCCGGCTGCATATCTGGAGAATCGAAGCCCGGGCCATTGCGTCCGGGAGTTTCTTCGGCAGCGGGCCGGGGACTGTACTCGGGGAATACGGTAAGGCTCAGGAGGAATTCTTCAGAGAGAAGGAGAGGGCGGATGTTGCGGTACAGATAGCAGGCTGCCCTGAATATCCTTTCAATGAATATCTCGGTATAGGCATCGAGTACGGTATCCCTGGGCTGTTGATGTCGCTTGTCATACCTGCTTCCGCAATATGGAACCTGATACGTCACCGGAATGCTCTCGGATATGCGTTGGCGGCTTTGTGTGTATTTGCCTTTTTTTCATATCCGATGAGCCTGTGGCCGTTCAGGGTATGTCTGGCATTATGTCTCGGTGCCGGATTCGCCATTGATCCGAAGATAGAGAGCAGAAAGAATGTTTTACGCATTATTGTACTGTCTGTGTCATCGGTGCTGCTTGTACTGGCTGCCATATTGTTGCATAGGGATATTGAATCTGAGACTGCGGCCGAGAGGAAATGGCAGGATGCGAAATACTGGAGTACGGCAGGGCTTTATGAAGATTCTGCCGAAGGACTGATCCCGCTATATGACAGACTTAAAGGCAATTACCGCTATCTTTATGATCTGGGATATGCGCTGCACAAGGCTGAAAGATATGCTGAAAGCAATGCGGTCCTGGAGGAGGGAGCGAAAATATCCTGCGACCCGATGTTCCATAATATAATCGGGAAAAACTATGAAGCTGTGGAAGATTATGGCAATGCGGAGAAGGAGTATCTGAAGTCGCATTATATGGTGCCGTCACGTCTGTATCCGTTGACATTGCTTATGGATATGTATATCCGGCAGGGTCGGACAGCAGATGCCGAAACTGTCGGGAAGAAAATAATGTCTATGTCGGTGAATCTACGTAACTTGACAATGGTGCGGCTCCGGAGGGAAACTGAAGGGAGACTTGACAGTCTGAAAATGAATGAAGCCCTATGAAAGTGGTAAATATTGTCTAAAGAGTATCAATAAAATTGCAGAATATTGCCTAATTTTGTAAAACCACAGATCAATAACAATAACTATGCTGGAACTTAAACACATAACCAAAGTATTCCGTACCCAGGATATGGAAACCTATGCCATTGATGATGTAAGTCTTGATATAGGCAAAGGTGAATTCGTCTCCATAATGGGGCAGTCAGGATGTGGCAAGTCTACGCTTCTGAACATTGCCGGTCTTCTTGATGAACCCACTGAAGGGAAGATCGTTCTTGACGGTCAGAATGTGGAAGATCTGGATGACAAGGGAAAGGCTTTTATCAGGAACAGGAAGATAGGATTCATCTTCCAGAGTTTCCATCTGATATCTTCTTTGAACATTATAGACAATGTGATGCTTCCCCTGACATTCAGGGATGATATTTCGCATTCCAAGGCGAGGGAAAAAGCGGAGTCCCTGCTTGAGACGGTAGGACTTGCCCACAGAATGCACCATTTCCCGGCCCAGCTCTCAGGCGGTCAGTGTCAGAGAGCCGCTATTGCCAGAGCCTTGGTGACTGACCCGGAAATCATTCTCGCAGACGAGCCTACCGGCAATCTTGACAGCAGGAACAGCACGGAGATAATGGAACTGCTTAAAAAATTGAATTCATCCGGGAAGACCATACTGATGGTGACCCATAGCGACGAAATAGCGAGATATACAGGCAGGACAGTGACGATGGCGGACGGACATCTTTCTGACAGCATTAAAACCGCATCGCTATGAAACGGTTGTCGGTATATATCAGACTTTCGTGGCAGAACATTCTGCGGCACAAGGGTTATTCTTTCTTTGTAGTGTTCGGCGCAGCCATATCCTTTGCTTTCATAACGGTGCTGATGCAGATATACTACACTGTGGACTTTGACCGGCCTCCGTTTTCCGAAGCCGGACGGATTGTGGAGATGGGAACTTTCCATGACTATGAAGGCAAGACGGTGCCTTCCTTAAGGGACAGTGAAATGCCGGACTTCGCCGGACGTTTCTATGATATGGAATCCTATGCAATGCTGTCATCCCAGATTTCCAACATCTACATCGGGGATGTCCTGCATCCGTTGTCGCTTTATTTTACGAATCCCGGATTTTGGGATGTATTCGATTTTCGGTTCATTGACGGAAGACCGTTCAACGCTTCAGATGTCGGTAACGGCTCCAGGGTAGCTGTTATTGAAAAGAAACTGGCGCAGGATCTGTTCGGCTCGCCAGACGTGGTCGGGCGAGGAATGGAATATCTCGGCAGCACTTTCACAATTATCGGAGTCGTGGACAGTTTCACCGAGTTTTCGAGCGATGGAAACGGACTGGGCAATATATGGATACCGAACATCTTCAACGAAAAACTCTCCGATGATTCCCCATCTGACCTGTATCTGCTGTTCAGCCGGGATATTGGAGCCGATGAGATCAGGAATGAGGTGTCATCCTGTGTCACGTCCTATTTCAATGAAAGGGATACCAGGGTGGATATCCGGCCCGAATCGGTCCGGACTCTTCATGACCGACGCGATGACGGATGGTTTTTCTCATGGGGAATATGGGGCATACTGTTTATTCTTATCTTGGTGCCTTCCGTGAATATAGTAAGCCTGAGTGCTGCCAACGCCTATAGCAGGCTGCACGAGACAAGCGTATGTCGCGCATTAGGGGCAACTTCTTCTTCCGCTTTCATAAGTCTGATGACTGAACATTCCATACTTGTATTTATCGGTGTCATTATCGGTATACTGCTCGTCTATCCTCTGGCAGCTGCACTGAATGCTGCCCTTGATGCAGGCGCGTTCGGGACAGCGCTGTTTTCGGGCCTTGATGTTCCGGTGATAGTGATGTTTGTGCTGCCGGTTTTTGTCCTGTTTTCACTGTTGTCCGGCGGACTCCCTGCATGGAGGATTTCCAGAAAGAATATTGCTGACAGTCTTAAAGGAAATGTTGAGTTATGAGATATGTTTTCAAAACAATATGGAATCGCAGGAGAGAACTGGTCTGGATTTCATTTGAACAGTGTGTGGTGTTTATTCTGCTTATGTTGTGCTTCGCTTCGGTATGCAAGGCATTATGGCAATATCTCCAGCCTGGACTTCCCGACACATCCGACACGGTAGTCCTTGCATTCTCGCCACGTCAGCATGACAAGGCGACCATGACGAAATCTCCAAGGGTGGCATCAGCCATTTCCGAGAATATGTCAAGGAAAGAATACGTCAGAAGTTATACCAGAAGCCTTTTCCTTGCTCCGTACCTTAGGGAAGATGAATTATATTTTGCAGATTCCGTGTCGTTTGCGGGTTCAAGATATAAGACATATATAAAGGGCGCGGATGTCGCTGGACTTGAGGTGTTCCGTTTTGATGTGGAAGAGGGCCGGTGGCTTTCGGAGTCAGGCCTGTCTGCAGATGGGAATCCTGAATGCGTGATAACAAGGAAGCTGGCAGATGACATAGGACTGGATGCTCCTGTAGGGAAAAGTGTCGTATACAACAATATGCCTATAACGA
The DNA here is from genome assembly GCA_017694845.1 of Candidatus Cryptobacteroides intestinavium. GTDB lineage: Bacteria > Bacteroidota > Bacteroidia > Bacteroidales > UBA932 > Cryptobacteroides > Cryptobacteroides intestinavium. Next base: position 41,607 of record JADIMI010000022.1, on the reverse strand, counting down.
TAGCAGGGGTAATATCCGGAATAAGGCATGCTGTCTTTGAGCCTCCGGTACCGGCACTGATATTAAGCAACAATCTGCTGAATCCGTCGGGGATGGTCGAGTACTGTTTCCGCCTTGAGAAAGGCAGTTATGACAGGTTTTCCGCTGATTTTGCGGGAGAGTTCAGAAAGTTGGCAGATGATGACATAGTTCCGACACTTTTTGATGCCGAGGATACACGAAGGTTGAATATGTATCCTGTTATGATGAAACTTTATGCTATATCCATCCCTACCGTTTTCCTGTTGATTTTCGCATTGCTCGGGACGTTCGGTGTCGTACAGTTGAATGCACGGAGGAGACTTGAAGAGTTTGCCGTAAGATTTGCCATCGGGTCAACCAGAAGCCGGCTTATGAGGGATGTCCTTTCGGAAAGCCTTATCGTGACCCTCATATCTGCTGTTCCTGGCCTTCTGCTGGCGTTATTCATTTACGATTCAAGTGTCTGGAATGTCTGTGGCGTAGGGGCGGCTTTGTTGAGTATCGTCATTTTCTCCTTGGCAAGCACGGCCGTTCCTGCGTATAAGGTTTCCAGATTAAGCATATCCAAGGCGTTGCGTTATGAATAGCGACAATTACATATTACGTTTATTTTGCATCCTGGTTCTCTTTCCGGCCTGTATAGGGCTTTCTGGTCAAGAGAGGGATACGGTCAGGCTCGGTCTTGCCGAGGCTTTGGAGATAGGCAGACAGCAGTCCCTTGACTCAAAGGAAAACAGCAACAACCTGAGAATAGCATATTGGCAGTACCGCAACTATAAGGCAGGACTGTATCCCAATATCTCCCTTGAAGGGACGCTCCCGTCATTGAACCGGTCATTGTCTTCATATCAACAGTCCGATGGGGTGTACAAGTTTATCAGGAACAATTATATCACCGAGGATCTTGCCATCAATGTGACACAGGCGATCCCTTTTACAGGAGGTACACTCCGTCTGCAGTCAAGCATCCAGCGTATGGATCAACTGGGGCAAAGTAATGTGGGCAGTTTTCTCTCTGTTCCGTTTGCCTTGAGCTGGGAGCAGCCGCTGCTTGCATACAATCCATATAAATGGGACAGGAAGATAGAGCCTGTGCGGTATGAGAAGAGCCGTCTGCAATATGTGGCGGATATGGAGAACGTCAACATAACTACTGTCACGTGCTATTTTGATTTCCTTATGTCAGCATCCAGAAAAGAGATTGCAGTGCAGAATCTTGAGACGGCAAGAAAACTTCATTCGATTGCTCTTGAAAAGGCGGATATGGGGATATTGTCAAAAGATGAGTTGATGCACTTGAATGTCAGTATGCTGAATGCTGAAGCAGCCCTCATTGATGCGGAGCATGATTATTCAGAGAAGATGCACAGTCTCAGAAACTATCTCGGTCTTGATGATTCTGTAGAGATTGTCCCGCAACTGCCTCCGGCTAAAAATCTGGAGAATATCAATATCGGGCTTGTCTGGGACAAGGCTTTTGCCAACAATCCTTTATACAAGGATTTCAAGGTCAGGCTGCTGGAAGCGGAGGAAAATATGGTAAAGGCCAAAAGGGAGCGTCTGCCGGACATAAGCCTGAATGTCGCGATTGGCAGCACGGGCAGTGACCAGAAGTTCTTCCGGTCTTATGCAGACCTCCAGAATCTGCAGGTCGCAAACATCGGACTCTCGATTCCGATTCTGGACTGGGGCAAAAGGAAAGGCAACTATGAACTCGCCCGTTCGCAGTATGCTCTTGTCGAAGATCGTGTTGCAAGGGAGGAGAATGATTTCAGAGAGTCAGTGAGGACTCTCATCACTGATATATCCGACCAGCCAAGACTTCTGGAACTGTACCATTCTGCAGATTCCATCGCACAGGAAAGGTACAGGATTGCACTTGAACAGTTTACTTTGGGAGATATAGGAGTAATTGACATTAATTATGCGGAGCAGGAGAAAGATGCTGCAAGACAGAACTATATTTCGCAACTGTACATCTCGTGGCTGCTTTATTACAATCTGAGATATGTCACTCTTTATGATTTCGACAATGGATGTGACCTTGTCTTTGATGAAGAAACCGTTAAACTACGATAGACTATGATGGACAGAAAAATCCCTGAAGACGTCAGAAAGAAAATCAGGAAGAAAAAATATATACAGATATTCTGTTCTGCGGTACTGCTTGCCGGGGTCATAGGCGTTCTGGCAAGTGTGCTCGGACCGTCAGTGTCCGGTGACAGTATAGATGTTTCTACAGTTGTCCGGGGGCCTCTTGAAATTTCTCTCGGAGCTGTCGGCAGTGTGGTGCCTTTTTATGAAGAAATCATATCCTCTCCGATTTCGACGAAGATCGTGGATGTCTACAGGAAATCAGGTGAACGGGTTCATAAAGGAGACACCATCCTGCAACTTGACCTTTCGTCAGCGCACGTTGAATTCCAGACTGATCTTGACGATATCGCGATAAAGAAATGCAAGATGGACCAGTACCGGACTTCAGCGGAAAGCCAGATAAAGGAACTTGAAATGCAGATTCTGATAGAAGAGAAGAAACTTCGCAGAAGCGAGGTGCAGCTTGTCAACGAACACCATCTGGACAGTATAGGCGCCAGTACAAAGGATAAGGTGAAACAGATGGAACTGGAATACGAAGTAGCCAGTTTGCAGCTCGAGCAGTTAAAACTTAAACTTGAGAATATGCATAACACATCCGCTTCAGACCTGAAAGTCTATGAACTGGAGTATAAAATCGCGAAGGACAGATTCTCTATAAGGCAAAAGACAATAGGAGAAGCGCAGATTGTGGCTCCGCGTGATGCCACCCTTTCCTGGGTCAATGACCAGATAGGTACAAGTGTGTCTGAAGGAGAGCAGCTTGCAATATTGTCTGACCTCAGTCACTATAAGGTAGAGGCAGACATAGCAGACAGTTATGCAGGAAAATTCTCTGCAGGAAACAGGGCAGAAATACGGATGGGCAGCAGTGTCTTTACAGGTTCCGTAGCCAACATAGTGCCATCTGTGACCGATGGCAGGATTCTGTTTACAGTATTGATAGATGACAGTGAGAACGAGGCTTTCAGGCCCGGCTTACGTGTAGATGTCAATGTCATCAATGCGGTCAAGGAGGATGTGTTGAAGATAAATAACAGAGCCTATTATTCCGGTCCCGGGACGTACGATCTGTGGGTGATTTCCGGTAATGTCGCAGAAAAGAAGCAGGTAAGGCTTGGCGAGAGCAGCCATTCCGAGGTTGAGGTTATCAGCGGTCTCAATGAAGGCGACAGAGTGATTGTGTCCAATATGAACAGATACAGGGACAGGAGGCTGAAAGTCAAATGAAGCCCTATGAAAAAGATATTTTACAATACGGTTAAGGCGGTCTTGGTCACGGTGCTATTGCTGATGGCAATGGCTGTCATCGTGCCAGTCTTTGTCTGCGACCAGTTCAGGATAGGCGGGCATTCTATGGATCCTACACTGGAAGCCGGAGACCATATCCTTGTCAACAAACTTCTGTTCGGGGCGAGGATCTATAAAAATTATGATTTTTCACGGCCGGATGTGGAATCTTTCAGGATGCCGGGGTTCAGGAAGATCCGGCCGGGAGATATCGTCGTCTTCAACAGTCCTGACGGACGTTACAATGACAGGATCAGTTTCAGAATTAATTATGTCTATGCCAAGCGCTGTATCGGCACACCGGGAGATACTGTCAGGATAGTTGACGGTGCCTGCTTCAACAGCAGGATTGTCGGCTCTGTCGGACCGCTCTGCCATCAGCTGGAGCTTGCTGAGGCATCCGATGAAGAGCTGAAGGCGGAAGGTGTTGTCGTGAATGCCGCCCATTTTGCCGGAGGCGGGTGGACAATCCGGAATTTCGGGCCTCTTGCTGTTCCGGCATCGGGAATGACAGTCAGTCTCGATTCTGTCAGTGTCAGGCAGTATGCAAAGGTTATACAGTATGAAACCGGTTATTGGCCGGAAGTGAAACAAGGGGAAGTATTCATTGACGGCAGGTCTTACCCTGAATATACTTTCAATGAGAACTATTATTTTTTCATCGGAGACAATGTGCTTGACTCACGCGACAGCAGATATATAGGCTTTGTCCCGGAGGAATATGTTGTCGGAATTGCAACGCGGATTCTTTTTTCAGAAGATACAGACGGCTCCTGGAGAAAAGACCGTTTTTTCAAATCAGTCGCCTATGAGCATACCTTCCCGATGTCGGAGCGGCTTGACCGTGCGTTGTCGTATGCCGGAGAAAACAGATGTGAGTTAGTTAAAGTGCTTGACAGATATTCTGTCTATCCTGAAGACAGCCTGAAGTTGCTTTCCGCCGTTTTTCTGATCGAGAATATGCCTGGACGGTATTATTATGAAGGGAAAGCATTGACGGACCAGCTGGAATATTACAGACATCTTCGGGAGGCGGCAGATATGGGACGTCATCCTACGGCCGCGCTTGAGATGCACAGGAAGAAATTCCCTGATTTCAGCCCGGCGGCAGTCGAAAGGAAAGAAGATATAGAGACTGTCGATTCCGCGTACCTGTGCTCCAATATCGAATGGGCGTTCAGGATGTGGGAGGAGATGCCGTGGGGCAGGTCAGTCCCGTTTGAGGATTTCAGGGATTATGTCCTGCCGTACAGGACCGGTAACGAGACGCTGTCGTATTGGAGGGAGGACTATTTCAGACAATATGGTCCTTTGCTGGAAAGTTTTATGGAAGCTCCGGATTCGATCCGTACGGATTATGTAAGGGCTGCTTCATATCTGCTCTCGCATATGACGCCGGAAGATCCGTATTATTCTTCGTACGCTCCGTCAGGTCTCCCTAATGTAGGGCCGCAGGCCGTGAAATACCGCTGTGGAACCTGCAGGGAGCTCACCGACTTCAATACCTATCTGTTCCGGACATTCTGTATACCATCTTCTGTGGATTATATGCCTTTGAGAGGAGACAATAACACAGGACATTCCTGGACTTCTCTGTGGGACAGGAAGGGAAATGTCTATTGCGAGGATTCGGGGAAAATAATGAGAGTCAAGGATTCTCCGAATTATTCCGCCGCAAAGCTCAAAGTCTACCGTGCCTCATTTGTCGCAGACGGGGATACGGACGTGACGGAAGCGTACTCCCCGCATTATATGGAGCATATGCCGGTCCCGAAAAGGGCTGTTTATCCCGGATATTTACCCGATACTGTATATCTTGCCCTGAGCCGTCGTCTGGCATGGGTTCCCGTAGTCAAAGCCCGTACCGATGGCCGGAATGTGTCATTTGATGATGTGTGTAGTGGAAGTATGGTAAGGCTGGTGTCCATAGAAGGGGACAGGACCCGTTTCTGGAGTGATCCTTTTTATGTCGATTCTACAGGACGGTATCATTTTATGTCCGTGACGGACAGTGTTACGGATATGGTAGCGTTGGCCAAATATCCGCTCAGGAACGAGATGGGGTTCCGACGCAGAATGATAGGCGGAGTCTTCGAAGGAAGCAACAGCCCGGATTTCAGACCGTGTGACACGCTGTACATTGTAGAGAAGGCTTCGGAACGTCTGGTCGAGAGAGTCCGGGTGAATTCCGGCAGGGAATACAGATATTTGCGGTATTATGGTCCGGACAGCAGCTGGTGCCACGTCGCGGAAATAGCCTTTTTCGGAGGAGCCGACGGCGGAAAGCTGACAGGAAAGATTATCGGTACGCCGGGAAGTCCGGGAAATCAGGGGAATGATACCTACCACGATTATACGAAGGCTTTTGACGGGAAGATATGGACATCGGTAAATTATAGATATCCTTCGGGAGGCTGGACAGGGATGGATTTCGGCAGGCCGATGAAGATAACCGAGATCCATTATTCTCCGGCTAACAGGGATAACTGCATCCGGGCAGGGGATGAATACGAACTGTACTATTGCGACAAGGTATGGAAGTCTGCCGGAAGAAAGGTTGCAGTTACGGATTCCCTGCTTTTTGAGGACGTCCCGGCAGGAACGCTGTATCTGCTTTATGACCATACGCGTGGTGAGCAGCGCCGTATCTTTTCGTATGAAAACGGCAGACAGGTATGGCGATGATATTGTACAGCATTATTTTGTAGACTTACAGATTAATAACATTAAAAATAGTGTTGCTATGAAAAATATAATACCGTATTTAACTATTATGTTGCTTGTAGGTTGTTCTGTCGGGAATGAAACAGAGTGGCCGTCTCTAATGGTTATGTCTGATGATATTAAGGATACGGCAGTAGAGCTATATGCAGAACAGATGCCGTTGTCCGAGAATTTATACAGGGCAAAAGATTTCGAGGTATTTAGGGATTCTATACTGATTTTGACGAATGTTGCATCTGTGGCAGATAAGATTCCTTTTGTCGAGATTTATAATCTTAATGATTTGTCTGAACATATTGCAGGGTATTTTAGGAAAGGTAATGGTCCGGATGAGATGTTGAATGTGCATACGAATATTCAGGGAAGCAAATTGAACATATATGATTTTGTTAAGAACAAATACGCGTGCGTTAATTTGGATTCTGCGTTGAATGTGGTTGAGTATGTCCCGGGAAAGGTGATGGATATGCCTGTGGGGTCAATGACGCCATTCGTGACTGCGTTCGGTGAAGATTCTCTTTTGTTGTGGAATCCGTATTCTTTTTATGCGAAGGATAGTGGGATCGGAAATGAAAATGTCCCTCGAATTACAATTCTGAAAAAGGGCGATAACGTAAAGAATGTCTTTGGTGAGCATAAATATTTTACTTATAATGTGTCTCAAGGTGGTATATTGGTAGATGCAAAGCGTGATAGAATAGTATGCGTGTCTACATTCTATCCTGAAATAGAGATTTATGACTGTCATTTAAAAGCCGTAAAAAAAATTATCGGCCCTGATAATATGCCTTTTAAAGTGAAGGTGTCTGGCAGGGATGTGGTGTTTAAAGGTCAAATACCGTATTCTTATCGTTCATATTGTGTAGGGGAGGATTCCTTTTATCTGTGCTATATAGGAGATTATATTATGACGGGCAATGAGATAAAAGATTTTGATTCGTATATCCTTCAGTTTGATTGGGATGGCGAACTGCTTAATGTTTATCATTCTCCTGTGTATCTTGGAACTTTGACAAAATCATCTGTCGGAGAATGTTTCTATGGACGAGGTATTGATAGTACAGGAACTCCTGTTTTATATAGATTAAAAACTTTATAGCAATGAAAAAGTCACGTATATCTATAATTAGTTCGATTCTTATTGTTGCTGGTTGCTCTGGTACTGGGCAGCTTGAGTGGGATAAGGAGTATACCTTGCCAGACAGTATCTTTGAAGATGCGTTAGAGCTGGATGCTGAAATCATAGAACTGTCAGACAGTCTTTACAGGGCGACAGAATTTTATGTTGTCAGGGATAGTATATTGGTTGTTGTCAATGACGCAACGTCGGAAGTGCCATATGTCGAGTTTTATAGAATGGGATATTTTGACGACAGAATAGCCGGATATTTTTTGAAAGGCAACGGCCCTTTGGAAATGTTGAGTGTAAATACATATTTGTCGGGAAAAGCATTGGATGTGGTTGATTTAACTAAAAATGTTTATTCCAGTATTGACATTGATGCGGTGCTTGCAGACCCTGATTATTTTCCTGAAGAGCCGGTGGATATGCCATCAGGGGCATACTCTCCGTTTATTACACATTTCTCGTCGGACAGTTTGATATTGTGGAATCCGGACAGTTGTTATGATGAAATAAATGATATAGGAAATAAAGGGGTTGCACGTTTCGGTTTTCTTCGTCAAGGGGATAATCCGGAAAATTTCTTTGGGAATAATAGATATTATATGTTTAATGTGAATCAAGGTTTTCTGATAGTTAATAAGACTAAGAATCGTATAATATGGGCACCTTCTTTTTATCAGGGGCTGGAAATATATGATTGTAAACAGCGTCCTTTAATAAAAATCAATGCTCCTGGTAATATGCCGTTCAAATATAAAGTTCCTTATGGAAACCTGGTGGCATTTGATTCAAAAATACCGTTTACTTACAGAAATTTCTGTACTGAAAGTGATTCGTTTTTTGTAACGTACGTGGGTGATTATATGGTCAATGGGGATGAGACAAAAAATTTTGATTCATATATCTTTCGGTTTGATTGGAATGGTAATCTGCTAAATGTTTATCATTCCCCTGTATATCTCGGTACTTTGACCAGATCTTCGGATGGAAAATATTTTTATGGACGCGGATTAGACAGTTCAGGAACAATTGTATTGTACCGGCTAAGCTGTTTGTAAATTCATAAATGAATGAAGATTCAAATTCGATTCAGATGATATTGTTGCAAATGTCAGGCGTATATATGATGTAAAAGGGAGATCTTTATGTGTGTGGAGGCAAGTGCAGGGTTAGCGATGCATATCATCTTCAACCAGAGCGATCCTATTTTCGAAGCCAATGTCGAGGTGTGGAGAAGGAAGTGAAATTATAACATATAAGGCTCCGTGGGATTAGGAATGCACAACTCTCGGAAATCTTGTAATAACTGGGACAACGATACAAAGTATGAAGAATACCTTTTTGTTAACAATAATGACATACGTTCTGATCAGTTGTAATGTGTCGTCTGATATATCATTGAGTGTCTTATTCCCTGAAGGGCAGATTCCGGAAAGTTCTGTATTGCCGATAGACACGGACGATATCCGGAAACCGGTCCTTCTTGCCAGTCGGGACAGTATTCTTGTCTGTACCAATCAGATGACGAAACAGGTGCTCAGGGTTTACAATCTTGACAGTGGAGCATATCGGGATCTGATTTATATAGGACGGGCGGAAAACGAACTGCTCAATGCATCAGCGATATGGTTTTCTGGAGACACGCTGAATGTATACAGTTCCAACTCCGGAAAAATTCTCCGGATTCCGTCGGGGGAATTGTTCGAGCCTCATCCTGAAATCCGGAGTATTCCTTTCCCGCTAGGCTATTCAGGCTTGACGGTATTTGCGGGCGGCAGCCATTATGTGGCAATGAATGTGCTGTCGGATTCTCCTTTGCAGTTCCTGCTTCTCGACAGTGGCGGAGCAGAGATGATTGGATTCGGGAATTATCCGGAAACGGGATCGCAGGGCCATTACCGCGAGACAAGACTTGTCTATCAGGGGAAACTTGCTGCGAGTCCTGACGAGGCACATATTGCCTATGCATCCAGTTTCGGTAATGTTTTCAGATTTTTCGATATATCGGATCCTTCGGACATATCACTGGTCCGCGAATATCGGTTTACAGAACCTGAATATATTTCGGACTCCGACCTTTCCGAGCATCGTTATTCAGTAATATGGGAAAAGACGTGCCATCGGGGAACACTGGCGATGGCCGCGGCTGATGATGGCTGTTATTTCCTGTGTGATGATACCAAGACAGTTTCCGATGATGACTGGCGGATGAATTCTGTCTATTGTTTCGACTGGGAGGGGAATCCGCTGTGGAAACTCGACCTCGGTCGCAGAACCCAGTCAATCGCATATAATCGAGAACGGCACCAGCTGATTGCCCTGACTGTCAGCGAGCAGGATGAATATGTCTTTGTCGCTTACAGTTTATAGATCTCTGAACAGTCCAAAATTGCAGGATTCCCGTAAAATCAAAAATCCTAAAAAGTGTTAATTTTTGCCTAAGGAGTGTTAATGGAATGGTGAAATATTTCGTAGTTTTGCTGGACCACAACAAGATTGATGACATCAGCAAGTGTTAATAACCACATAATGACATAGCGGTATGGGAAAATTATTCAACGGTATTCTTTCAGTGAGTCTTGTCCTGATAATCCTGATAATTCAGAGTTTGTGCGGTGGACGGGATAAGGTGCAGATTCTGTCTGCTTTCATGGAGAGGGGCATCCGGTCTTTGTGGGCAATCCTTTAGGGAGTGAAAAGCTGCAGGATGTCTTCCAGAAGGTTCTTGCAGATACCAAAAATAATTAATAAACATTAAAACAAAGAAGTTATGAAAAAAATGATTGTCGCGGCAGCCGTAGCAGCTATGACAGCCGGAGGAGCAGTGGCACTGCGTACTATCGTCAGCCAGAGTGATCCGATCTTCGAAGCCAATGTCGAGGCTCTTTCTAATGGAGAAGGCGGCATATATGGGTCTTGTGAAGAATCTCACAATGACTGCATAGGACAATGTCCAGGCTGTGGGCAATTAATATATGCACCGGGTCATATGGGACCGGTAAGCAGTTTGGTTGGGACATGCAACCATTGACATTATGGAGAAAAATATCATATATCCGGCATTGTGCTATTACATAGCGATGATGCTTTCCGTTTTCCAGATTCTGCCGGGATGCAATGGCGATATTCAGAAATCTGAATATTCTTTCCCCGGATTCAAGGAGACGGCAGAAGCGGAATTTGAAGTGATATCAGATGAGTTATTCGGACTCAACGCAATTTCCGATATTACAGTACGAGGGTCGAAAATCATTGTCTGTTCCGTAAGTCTGGAAGACGGCAAGATAATGCATCTTTATGACAAGGGGAACGTAGGGCCGCCAATGCATATTCTGAACTATGGGCGGGGTCCAAAGGAACTTCTTTTCGCCTCGAACATTAGTTTCAGCCATGTCACAGGCACAATGACTTTCTCGGACAACCTTGCAGCAAAGCAGGTGAATGTCAATATAGATGTGCTGACAGAACTCGGGCTTGATGCAGTGGACGAAGTCCAATGGCAGGTTCCGAGATGGAATGTTCATAATCTCAAGCTGGAGAAAGGGAACCTGCTTACCTACAATATAGGGTATCTGCAAAGGGATACTTCGAAGGTAATGAGACTGGAAATGAGGGACAGATACGGCAATATCCTTTCAGCATACAACGAATTTCCGGTAATAGACAACGACAGGAAAAGGTTTATGATGTACACGAATGAAATCATAGCGGTATCTCCTGATGAAGAAAAGATGGCGATTGCCTCTTCATTGGGAGGTATCCTCGAGATTTTTTCCCTTAAAAACGGAGAGATAAGGAACAAGGCGACAAGATACTTCATAGAACCGGATTTCAGCATTGAGGGAAACAGATATAACTACGACAATCTTCTTGATTGCTTCAGCGATCTGTATGCTGAAGATGATGTCATATATGCTGCATATGGAGGAGAAGTCAGGATGTCTGAAAACAGGAACAGACCACCTGAAGAACAAAGTTTATCATATCGCAATATTGCCGTATTCGACTGGGAAGGGCGGGCCCTGAAAAAGATACGTACCGACTACAGGATAGAAAGATTATGTTTGGACAAAGGGGAGAATACCATATATGCGGTGATAAAAGATATTGAAGGCAGAGCATATATAGGCCGGATCCGGTTGTAGGAGATCCGTGTGTTTTCGAAGCCAATGTCGAGGCGTTGACAAGGATAGAAAATCCGATTCACTTATGCAAGGACTATTGCTATGATGCCAATGGTTGGGTATGTGTCTTGGTGACTATATATGGTTATGACATTAATTGTGTAGATATGGATTATAATGGGAAATAATATGTATCCGATATATAGGGCCGCTGTCCTTCTGGTTATTTCGATTCTGTGTTTTTCCTGCAGAGTGACGGAAGACAGTGAGACTGTCGTTTTCCGGATGGAAGAATTCAGGACGGTGGAGCTGTCATACAAGGAAGGAGAGCAGGTTGCAATAGATGGACTTGAATTCGGTCGGCCGTACATAGTCAGGAAACACAAGGATGGATTTCTATTCGTACGCGAGGTGAAAGGGGACAGGCAGCTGAAAATCATAGATCTTGAAGAAGGTACATATACAGCGTCAATTTCAAAAGGTCGGGCGTGGAATGAACTGCTCAGTCTCAGGGATATATCGATGACAGGAGAAGAAGTCTGCCTGTCAAGCATTATGGAGAACAAGGTGCTGAGGCTTGCATACGATGTCACGGAGAGGGCATTCAGCCCGGACACATCGATGAGTATAGAAGGAATTCAGTTTATGCGGATAGTTCCGTTTGGGGACAGGTATGTGACCCTGTCATCGGGATCTTCAGGAACAAGGATGAATATTCTGTCGGAGACAGGTGGTCCTGTGGATACCGTGGGTAGCTTTCCGACGGAAGGGATTTCCGGAATTTCGAATATCAACAATGCCGTTCTTCAGTCGGACATATCCGTCTCGCCAGATCTGCGTCATATAGTTACTGCCTTCCGATCGATAGACTACATTGATATATACGGGGAGGATTTTGCTTTGCAGCGGCGTCTGCGCGGTCCTGAACAGATGGACATAGAGTTGAAGTCAGAGAAGGCAGGTCCGGGAGGATACAGATTTACGCAGGAGCCGAAATTCGTGGCATATGACAATGTGGTATCAGATGCGGAAGGGTTCTATGCGGGGTATTACGGGATAGAAATGCCTCGTCCGGGAGCACGTAGGGAGCAAGGATTCAGAACCATTCTGTCATTTGACTGGGCTGGCCATCCGGGAGCGGCGTATATTTTCGATACTCCTGTGATTTCGTTTGATGTTGACCGTCTGTCCGGTGAGATGTATTGCCTAATGGGGACTGCTGAACCTGAAATAAGGGTATTCCGCAAATTATGATTGAGAGTTATGAAAAATAAATTTGTTTAAAGTGCTTTTCTGGGAGTATGCGTATATACTAATGCAGAGTTTTCTGTAAAAATCCTAAAGAGTGTTAATTTTTGCCTAAAGAGTGTTAATAAAACGGTGGAATATTGCCTACCTTTGTAGACACAGAAAGCCGATTGATAACAATAAAGCCGGAGCAAGTAATTTGTCAAGAAGCCAAATTTCATTCAGGATTTTTTGGATGATATAGCGAATGTATAAAGAACCACATAATGACACAATTGTATGAGAAAATTATCCAACCGTATTCTTTTGGTCAGTCTTGTTCTGATACTGTTGAGTTCGTGCGGAGAGAGCAACGAAATAAGACGGGTTCTGTCGTCTTTTAAGGAGACAGAGATAATGTTGCCGTCTGATATGGAAGTATATGATGAAGGAGGCTTCAGAATGGCTGTCTTGGACAGTCTCAATTCGGTAAAGATGATAATATATTATGATTCTACAGACTGTTCCAGTTGCCGCATATCGCATCTGATAGAGTTGGAACCCCTGTATCGTGATGCTGCGGAAGAGGGCCATTATGATGTTGTGACGATTTTTTCACCTAGATCAGAAGAGTTGGAGGATGTCCGGCTTCAACTTGCAGTACAGGATTTCAGTTTTCCAGTATATGTAGATACCTACGGAAGTTTTGCCAGAGAGAACGCGGGGATACCGGAAGATGAACGGTTCCACAGTTTTCTGATAGGCGGAGACGGCCGTCCGGTCTTTGTGGGCAATCCTTTAGGGAGTGAAAAGCTGCAGGATATCTTCCAGAATGTTCTTGCAGATACCAAAAATAATTAATAAACATTAAAACAGAGTAGTTATGAAAAAAATGATTGTCGCGGCAGCCGTAGCAGCTATGGCAGCCGGAGGAGCAGTGGCACTGCGGACTATCGTCAACCAGAGCGATCCTATTTTCGAAGCCAATGTCGAGGCGTTGACAAGGTATGAAGGAGGTCCTGGATGTACCGGACCTAAGAGAGAAAATGTGCACGGCAATATATTCTGCCACTGTGAAAATACGGTTCCTTGTAAGGATCTGTATGGATGCAATTAGAGAAAAGGAGACTCTCAGACGTCTCCTGAATGAGCGCAATGCTATGAGAACAAAAACATTTATACTTGCCCTATTTGCCGTTGTCGGTGCATATTCCTGCCGCGTAGCGGAAGAGACTCCGTTTGCGGAGGAGACCATCCCGTTCAACAGTTACGGACAGGTTCCGTGCGAAAGTCCGAACGTATTGTTTCCGGACAGAATAAAACGAGTCGTGTTGGATCCGGGAGGCAGCAAGGACTATATATTTTCGGAAATAGACAAGATAGTCTGTCACCAAGACCGTTTTTATATATTGGACTGGATACACCGGAAGATCGTGATATATGATTCTGGCGGAGCGCCGGTGGGATGTCTGTCAAGACGGGGGCGTGGTCCGGGAGAATATCTTCAGATTACCGATTTCGATGTTGACGGGGACGGCTCGGTCTGGGTAGTTGACGGACAGCAGGATATGCTGCTGCATTATTCTCCTGAAGGGGAATGCGTTGAATCCAGAGATTTCCCTTTTGAAGTGGAATTCATAAAGGTTCTTGAAGACGGCCGGTTTCTGTTTTCGCTTGCTCCGTGGGATTCATCAAAATATGGCGGAAAAAGGCTCATAGTTACGGATAGAGAACTGAATGTGGAAAAGTCAATGCTGGAATATAGTGAATTCATAGACCCGAATTACGCTTTCCCGTCTGCAGGTTTCCAGACAGCGGACAGAACCATATATTACCACCGTCCGATAGATGACTGTGTATATGCTTTGACATATAGCGGGGATATTGTAAAGAAATATGTTTTTGATTTCGGCCAGAGAAGAGTTCCGGACAAGGCAAGAAAGGATATCGGGAAATACCGTTCGGATTTCGGCGGCTATACTATGCTGGTGAAATCGGTCAGTGTCGGAGACGATTTCATAATCGGGAGTGTGCTGGAGGGAAAGGAAATCAAGGATTTTATCATAGAGCGGGCCGAAGGGACAGCGAATATATTGACTGAACAAATTTCTGGGATGTATATGGTCGGGATTACCGGAGGCTATGCAATCTACAGGGAAAATCACGTTCGTGAAGAGAATCCGGACACTGCGGAAGAAGTTCTGGTACTTGTTTCACTATAGCCTTCAGCCTTTTTCTGCGAGGTTGCGAGAAAGTTCCGATAAAAATCCTAAAGAGTGTTAATTTTTGCCTAAAGAGTGTTAATAAGACGGCAGAATATTGCCTGCCTTTGTAGACACAGGCAGCTGTAGCAGCTATGGCAGCCGGAGGAGTATTGGCTCTGTGGACTATCGTTAATAAGAGTGATCCGATCTTCGAAGCCAATGTCGAGGCATTGACAAGAGGTGAAGACATCAGTGGAACTTGTTGTCCGGATGAAAATGATACTTGTTCTTTTAGTTGAGTAAATATTTCCGGATATACGAACAAAAAAGATATTGGACCATGTTAAATGATATGAGGAAATATTATTTGGTGATATTGATGCTTTTGGTACTGCAGGCTTGCAGTACCAAAAATGAAGACATCCTGTTTGTCAGGGACTTACCAAGAGCGGAACATATAGAAATGGAAGTGCTGGATGTTCCAGGTCTTTATCATCCCACAAGATTATACTGTTTCGGGGATAAGATCCTGATGAAAGACGACAGATCCACGGAATGTCAGATGTACATATATGATACCCGGACGGGAAACCTCACGAGAGCCCTCAGGAAAGGCAGGGGCCCGGGAGAGACAATCGGGGCATTTTATTTTGCTATGACAGAGCCTGACTCTGTGGTAGTGGTCAATGATATCACTCTGGTGAATATGTTGGAGATTCCTTTGGACAGTCTTGATAAGGACTGGTATATATCCGCGAGACACACTTCTTCGTTGATCAACGGAGTACATTCAAGTGCGATATGCGGTTACGAAGATAATAGTCTTCTGGTGATGGCATCGTATGAAGATTCCCGTTTTGTGGTCTACGACCTGAAGGATACATCGGTAGTAAGAAAAGTATGTTATTCTCCGGATACGGAACAAGGGAAGCTCAGCCGGCTTGTGATGACTTCGTATGATGGAGTGATAAAATACAATTCCAGGCACAAAAAGAGCGTTATAGCCTGCAGATTTGCAGATCAGCTTGAAATATATGATTTCGTAAAGGATACGGTTCAGTTTATAAAAGGCCCGACGTTGTTTGAACCTGAATGTGAAACGTTTATCACAAAGTATGGATTGGCAGGACGTACAATTACTGATGACACGAGAAAAGGTTATATTGATGTGTGTTGTGACGACCGTTACATATATACGATATATTCAGGCCGTCTCTGTACAGAGGATCATTCGTCCTACGGACGCGAAATCAGAATTTTCGACTGGAAAGGTAGGCCGAAGAAAGTCTTGCAGACGGATGTGGATATCATAGCGCTTGATGTTGACAGTGACGGTGATCTGTACTGTCTTACATTGGATGACCACCTTGCCAGAATACAGGATTGACAATAATGGAGAAGATCCTATTTTCGAAGCCAATGTCGAGGCATTGACAAGAAATGAAGGAGGCGGATTTGGCCCTATGTGTTCTCAGACAGGGAAAAGTGGAAACTATCGTATGAAATTATGTACAGACTGTGATGGCCCGATGGGTGATTATGCTATGGATTATGTGGCATTTTGTAATTGATTTTGTATGAACTGTTTTAAAAAAGTTGTCCTTCTTGTGTCCGCTGCGGTCGTTGTGTCGTGTCACGACAGAGGAATCGTAGATGGAGCGGCGGTAAGGCTGGTCAGTCCCGAAAAGGTCGTGTCGGTTGCTCCCGACACGGCCTTCCGCTGTGCCTTTCCTGAGGTACTCAACTGCAGCGGCATCCAGATAGTGAGTGATACTGTCATAGTGTTCAGGGACCAGGTCAGTGAAGGCAGCCCGTATTGTTTCAAGGCATATTCCACATTGTCGTTCAATTACCTTGGAGGCTTTATCCGTAACGGCCGCGGCCCGGGCGAGATGATAGATCCGCGTATTGTCCGGTGTGCCTCGACGGAGAAATCCTTGATTCTGAAAGCGAGCCAAACAGGACAGGCCTATGCCGTGGATGTAATGGAGTCCATCAGGTCGGGTAAAGCGGCAATAACCCGCAACTATACTTTGCCGACAGGGAATATGGCCTGGCTGCCATTGCCTGGACAAGGACAGTTGCAGCTGCAGCAGGAAAATGGAGAGTCGGTGTTCTATGCCGTCAGAGAAAACGGAGAGACAACGTCGTTTCATCCGTACCGTCATATCATAGGAGATAACTATGTGACTTATCTGAGCAGCCTCCTGGCAAATGACGGGCGAACCGGCAAGGTGGCGGAGGCCATGCTTCTGTTTCCTCAAATCAACATAATTGATACTGAATCAGGGCAGATCAGGACGGTGGCGGTAGATCGTTCCTACAGGCAATGGGAAAGAGTGCTTGGCCGGCAGTTCGATATGAATACCGTTGAATATTACGCCGGAATAAGTCCTGCTCCGGAGTATATAATAGCTTCGTACAAGGGTCTTCCTCTGGGCAGGCTGAATGAAGAAGGGGCAGGCACATCGGTTCATGTCTTCGACTGGGATGGCAATTTCATCTGCAACGTCAAGGTCGCAGAGAATATAGGGGATCTGGCGTATGATAACCGTACAGGATATCTGTACTGCATTGACAATATATATGGCAGGATACTCCGCTACGATCTGTCAGGTGTTCTGGACTGAATATTTGTAAGGATTTATGGCAATTTGTGTATGAACAGAAGAGGATTGATATCGGTCGCTGCAGTATTGGCAGGCATCTTTTTCCAGTGGCATGGTCTGCATGCCCAGCGGCTGACACTGGATGAGGCTATCGGAGTGGCGAGGATGCAGTCTGTAGAGGCGCTGGCGGCACGGTCATCTTTCGTGTCGAGCTACTGGGCGTGGCGTTCATGGAAAGCGAGCCGTCTGCCGTCACTGAACCTTTACGGCAATCTTGCTTCGTTCGACAGGTCGTTGAGACAGCTTCAGAATTTCGAGACGGGGGAACTTGTCTATACCAGCAACTATAATATGCAGAACAGCCTGGGGCTGTCCATCCGGCAGAATATCGGGTTCACAGGAGGAACGCTTTCCCTGTATTCCGACCTGACGAGAATAGATGAATTCGGTCAGTCGCGCAGCAACACCTGGTATTCCCAGCCGGTGACTGTCTCGTACAGCCAGCCTCTTTTCGCGTACAATTCGTTCAAATGGGCAAGAAAGATTTCTCCCAAGGAGTACGAAAAGGCGAGAAGGGTATATGTAGAGTCAATGGAGGAAGTTACGATCAAGGCGGTGGACTGCTATTTCGCCCTGCTTGTCGCCAGGAATGACCTGGATCTTGCCCGGAAGAATTTCGGGAACACGACCAGGCTTCTCGGCATCGCCCGGGAGAGGATGAAGATAGGCAGCACGACGAGGGATGAATATCTTCAGCTCGAGCTGAGGATGCTCAACGACAGCATATCCATCAATGAGAATTCCGTCAAGGTGAGGGAGGCGCAGATGGCTCTGAATTCCCTTCTGGGATTTGATGACCGGTCCGAGGTGGAGCCGGTGCAGGATGAGTATCTTCCAGATATTGCAATGGATTACGATATGGTGCTGGCCAAGGCTCTTGAGAATTCGTCTTTCTCCCTCGATAACGAGATAAGTCTTCTGACTGCAGAATCGGACATAGCCCAGGCCAGGGCGGCAAGGGGATATTCAGTGGAGATCAATGCCAGGTTCGGACTTTCCAATTCCGATTCGGGATTCAGGGAGACATACCGGAATCTTGTCGACCAGGAGGTGGTCGGACTGACATTCAGTATCCCTGTATTCGACTGGGGGATGGGACGTGGCAGGGTGAAGGAGGCCGAGGCGGCGGCAGATGTCGTCAGAGCACAGGTCGCACAGGCGGAGAACGATTTCAGACGGTCGGTGTTCACGGCGGTCGGCCAGTTCAACAATCAGCGGCAGCAGTGCAATGCATCGAGACGGGCCAGCGAGATCGCGGAAGAGCGTTACGGACTTATGATAGAGAAATTCCGCAACGGAACTGCCGATGTGACCGATCTTAACACTGCACGTGCGGAATATGACTCGGCGGCACAGAAATATATTACGGATATCAAGAATTTCTGGAATTATTATTATACGCTCAGGAAACTGACCCTGTATGATTTTATATCGGGGCAGGATCTTGATGTGCCGGAAGAAGAGATGGTAAGATGATCCGGACAGATTTAAATAGAAGGCTTATGGGATTGTACCGTTTTATGCTGCCCTTGCTGTCGCTTGCTGCGGCAGTCTCCTGCGGCAGTGACAGGAACAAGGGAACTGAAGGTGGAGAGATGCTGCAGTATGCTCCACAGATCAACGAGGTTGAAGTGATGAGACTGGAGCGGACTGATTTCCAGTGGCAGCTTCTGGCTAACGGAAGACTTGTCGCTGCGGGAAGAAGCGCTCTGCCGTTTATGTCTGCCGGGGTGCTGACAGAGCTGAATGTGCGGAACGGGCAGCGGGTGTCAGAGGGGGAGGTGCTTGCCAGACAGGACAGCAGGGAGAAATGGCTTGCCCTGGAGGCGGCCCGGATATCGTTTGCAAAGGCTGAACTGGATCTGTATGATAATATTGCCGGACTCGGATATCCGGCACGGGATACATCGGCGGTTCCGGCTGATGTTCTTGCCATTGCCAGGACCCGTTCCGGTTACAGCTCGGCCAGGAATTCTCTCGACAAGGCGGAATTTGATTACGAAGGGACGACATTGAAGGCTCCGTTTTCTGGCATTGTGGCGGATGTAGCCTACAGAAAATATGATATGACAGGTTCCGATCCTCTCTGTACATTGATAGATGACAGGTCTTTTGATGTGGACTTTATGGTGCTTGAGTCAGAATACCCCAATGTGTCTGTCGGAATGGATGTCAAGGTCATCCCGTTCGGGACAGGTGGCAGGGTTGCATACGGCAAGGTGATCTCTGTCAATCCTGCGGTGGACAGGAACGGGCAGGTGCTGGTCCGTGCCCGTCTTGCGAATGATGGCTCCTTTGTGGACGGAATGAATGTCAAGGTGACAGTAGAGAGACCTGTGCCCGGCAGGCTGGTCGTGCCGAAGTCGGCGGTGGTCATCAGGGACAACCAGTATGTGCTTTTCCGTTATTCGAAAGGGCGGGCGAAGTGGACTTATGTCAATGTGCTGATGAGCAATTCCGGTGACTATGCTGTCGAGGCCAATCTTGACAGAGGTGCGGAGCTGGCGGAGGGCGATACTGTCATTGTGTCAGGCAACCTCAACATAGCGGATGATTCGGAAGTAGTTGTCAAGGCTGAATGATATGCTGAAATACATTATAGACCGCCCGGTGACTGTCACTATGATTCTTCTTTCCATAGTGACGCTCGGATTCGTGGCGATGTCCCGGCTTCCGATATCCCTTATCCCCGATGTAGATATTCCGTATGTAACGGTACAGATATCTGCCGGAGACATGTCTGCCAGGGAGCTGGATGAGTCTGTAGTCAAGCCGTTGAGACAGAGGCTGATCCAGACATCGTCGCTTGAGGATATCCGTACGGAGTCGAAGGATGGCAATGCCGTGATCAGGCTGGCTTTCACCCACGGGGTAAATATCGACTATGCCTATATCGAAGTGAACGAGAAGATAGACAGGGCGATGTCTTCCCTGCCTGAGATAGAGCGGCCGCGGGTGATGAAGGCAAGTGCGACAGATATCCCGGCATTTTATCTGAATATGACTCTTGCCCCTGATGCCAGGGACAGCTTCCAGGAGATGAGCCGCTTCGCCAGGGAGGTGGTGGCGAAACGGATCGAGCAGCTTCCCGAGGTGGCTATGGTCGATATGACAGGCTGTGTGACGCCTGAGATACTTGTAGTGCCTGATGAGGAGTCCCTGAAAAGGCTCGGGCTTACAATCCAGTCTTTTCTGTCCCTCGTGGAGGCGGCCAATGTGAGTCTCGGCAACCTGACGATCAGGGATGGGGAATATCATTATAACGTACGCTTCCGTTCTTTTGCATCATCGGCTGAAGATATAGCAAATGTCTATTTCAAGACAGGTGGAAGGATATTGCAGATACGGGATGTGGCCCGGGTGTATGAACGCTCCGCACCGGAGACAGGAGGTGCGCTTTCTGACGGCAGGAAGGCTGTGGTGATGGCGGTGATAAAGCAGAGCGAGGCAAAGATGGCTGACCTTAAGTCGGCGATCGAGGGCCAGATGTCGTATTTCGAGAGGGATTATCCGCAGATCGACTTCATTCTGACAAGGGATCAGACACAACTTCTGGAATACTCTATCAACAATCTGTTCCAGAATATCATAGTGGCTGTTCTGCTGACCTGTGTGATCATATTCCTTTTTATGAAGGATTTCAGGTCTCTGACCCTGGTCGCCCTTACCATACCGGCCGCTCTTGTATTTTCTATGCTTGTCTTCGGCCTGATCGGCCTGACGATAAATATCATTTCGCTCTCGGGTCTCATACTCGGAGTGGGGATGATGGTGGACAACTCTATTGTGCTGATAGACAACATTACCGCCCGGTGGAACCGAGGGGATGACCTGAGGACGGCGGTTCTCGAGGGAACGAAGGAAGTGATGGCACCGATGCTCAGTTCTGTCCTGACGACCTGTGCGGTATTCATTCCTCTTGTCTTTATGAGCGGAATCGCCGGAGCATTGTTCTATGACCAGGCAATGGCTGTGACAGTTGTTCTCCTTACTGCGTATGCGGTGACCATAACAGTGATTCCTGTATACTATTATCTGTGGTATAGGGGATTTTCTTCATTCAGGCCCAGCCGGCTGCTCGGCCGCATAGCGTTTCCTGCAGCGATGAGATTCTATGAGAGTGCGGTGTCCTGGGGACTCAGGAACAGATGGACAGCAGTCGTGATACTGGTGACCTCTGTTGTGGTGGCCGTAGTGTGTATGATATGGATCCCAAAGGAGAAGCTGCCGCCGATGACATATACCGATGCGCTTCTCAAGGTGGACTGGAACGAGAATATCACATACGCGGAGAATATGTCCAGGATGAAGGAACTGGAATCCGCAGTGGATGCCGGGACCGGACAGATCACTTCTTTTGTCGGGACACAGCAGTTTGTGCTTTCGCATACGGATGACCAGTCTCTTTCCGAGTCATCGATGTATTTCAGATGCGAGGATGCAGCCGGGCTTTCAGGGACAAAACAGATGATAGAGGACTGGTTCCGGTCGCGTTATCCGGATGCCCTTATGTCATTCGAGGCATCTGGAAATATCTTTGATGTCGTGTTCGCGGAAAAGGAGCCGTCGCTTGTGGCCAGGCTCAGGCCTGTGACTTCACCGGGGTTCGATCTTGAAAAACTGGACAAGGTCCTGTCTGATATCCGCCGGGTCTTGCCGGAATGCAGGATCGATGACGTCCCGGTAAAGACGGATGTGCTTTATGTCGCTGATCCGGAGAAGATGGTGCTGTACGGTGTCCAGTATTCCGCCCTGCTGAATACTCTAACTGTAGCTCTTGACGGAGACAAGGTGTTCAATATACTCAATGGCAATGTTTCTGTACCGGTGGTGCTCGGGTCCGGGGTGCCGGATATGGCATGCATAATGGACCTGACTGTCCCCGGTGAAGACGGCATTGAAGTACGGGTCTCGGATCTTGTCTTCCAGACGTACGGACAGGATCTCAAGCTGCTTGTCTCCGGAGAAGAGGGAGACTATTATCCTGTCGAACTTGATATCCCGGCCAGGGATGTAAGGAGGACTATGTCCGCCATTGACAGGGCGGTGGCGGATAACGGAGATTTCGAGGTGTCGTTCGAAGGGTCGTATTTCTCGGATATCATGATGACGGAAGAGATGATGCTCATCCTTGCTGTAGCTGTACTTCTTCTGTTCCTTATCCTGGCTTCACAGTTCGAGTCGCTTGTGCAGCCTCTGGTCATCCTGTCTGAACTTCTTGTGGATATCGCGGCCTCCCTGGCGGTGATGTGGCTTGTCGGGGTGTCTGTCAACCTGATGTCCCTTATCGGTCTGGTGGTGATATGCGGAATAGTCATAAATGACTCCATTCTCAAGATAGATACCATCAACAGATTGCGCAGTGAAGGACTGAGTGTCGACAAGGCGATTGTCGAAGCCGGCCACAGGAGGGTCAAGGCCATACTGATGACTTCACTGACCACTATCCTCTCTGTGGTTCCGTTCCTGTCGAGAGGCAATATGGGGGATGACCTGCAGTATCCGATGTCTGTCGTGATCATTGTCGGAATGACGGTCGGGACCCTCATCAGCCTCTATCTTATACCGATACTCTATTCACTTATATATGACCGCAGGGGAAAATGATGGGAAACGGCAAGGGCATATCATCGTTTTCCGTTCTGCTGCTGATGGCGGTGGCCGCCGTTGTCGGGTTCGCCGCGGTCTCTTCTCTCAAGGTGCAGTATTCACCTTCGGTTCCGGAACGCAATGTGACTGTGTCCTTCAGCTATCCCGGTGCATCGGCGTATGTCGTGGAGGCGGAAGTGACATCCGTGATTGAAGGCGCCCTGTCGAATGTCACTGCGAGACGTTCGGTGTCATCGCGTTCCTGGGAAGGAGGCGGGCGGGTCTCCCTGGGATTCACGAAGGGAGCCGATATGTCTGCAGTGAGGTTCGAGATGGCTTCAGTGATCCGTAACCTGTATCCATCTCTTCCGGATGGAGTCTCATATCCCGAACTGTCCCTGAATATGTATGGAGGAAAGTCCAGGACTGCGTTGTCATACGATATCAGAAGTTCTCTGTCGACAAAGCAGATATCGGATTTTATCGAAGAGAAGATGATCACCCCGTTGTCTGCAGTCGAAGGAGTGGAATGGGTGAACCTGTCAGGAGTCGCTCCATATGAATGGGTGATTGAGTTCGACCCGGACAGGGTGAGGCTTTGCGGAATCAGTGCGGATGATATATCTTCGGCGTTCCGTGCCGCATTTGCGGAAAACATCGCCGGTATGACGCAATATGATGGCAGGACCTGTTCTGTCAGGCTCAAGACATTGCGCACGGATGATTTCGGGGATATTCCTGTCTGTATGGCTTCCGGGAGGATGGTGTATCTGAGGGATATCGCCAGGTGCTCTTATAAGGAGTCGGAGCCGGACTACTATTTCCGGCTGAATGGTCTCAATACGGTAAATCTTTCAATAGGTATTTCCCCGCAGTCCAACCTGCTGTCCGTGACCGGGGATGTCAAGGAATGTATGTCGCAGCTGGAGGAGTCATATCCAGACGGGATAAGTTCTTCTCTGAGCTACGACTCTTCGGAATATATTTCAAAGGAACTGGAGAAGATATATTTCAGGACTCTGCTCTGCCTGCTGCTTCTGCTTGGATTCGTATTCGCAGTCAACAGGTCGTGGAAGTATATGCTCGTCATTGCGATAACTATTGCAGTGAATATACTTGTCGCTGCGGCAGTCTATTATCTTGTTGGACTCCGGATACATATTTATACGCTTGCGGGGATAACCGTGTCTCTGGGGATCATAATAGATTCATCCATCATAATGACGGACCATTATTCCCGTTACCGCAACCGCGGGGCGTTCACTGCGCTGCTGTGCGCGATACTTACTACGGTGGCGGCATTGATGGTCATTCTGCTGCTGCCTGACAAGGAAAGGGCCAGCCTGACTGATTTCGCGTTTGTCATAGCAATCAATCTTTCTGTCTCGCTTCTTGTCGCGTATCTGTTTGTCCCGGCCATATTGGACTATGTCCATCTGGATATCCATACCGGAAAGCTCCCTGTCAGGAAGCTCAGGCGTATAGTGAAGTGGAACAGACGATACGGGAACTATATACGCAGAGGTATCCGGCACAGGTGGGCATATATCATCGTCCTTGTTCTGGCTTTCGGGATTCCGACAGTGCTTCTGCCTGAAAAGACGGGCGGTGACAGGGAGGAAGACTGGAAATGGTATGAAAAGGTGTACAACAAGGTTATCGGGGACGGCTTCTACGCTGACAACAGGACTGTCATCGACAAGGTCCTCGGAACCTCGTTCGCTATGTTCTATGAGGCGATGGACAGGTCCGATTTCTACCGTGAACCATCCCGTCAGGTGCTGTCAATCAGGGCGGGAATGCCGGAGGGGTGCTCCGTCTCCCAGCTTGACGAAGTGATCAGGGACATGGAGAACTATATCTCCCGGTTCAGTGAAGGGATAGAATATTTTACGACCCAGATATATTCTTATGATGATGCTTCCATCTCGGTCTATTTCAAGCCGGAATATGAGAATACCGGATTCCCGGCGAGACTCAAGGCCGATGTCACATCGATGGCCATCAATCTGGGCGGTGCAAACTGGAGTGTCTATGGCATAACGGACAGCTATTTCAACAACAATGTAGTGTCAGACTATAAATCAGGCAGGATAACTCTCAAGGGGTATAACTATAACGATCTGCTTGACTATGCCGATATCCTGCTGGAGCATATACGGGGTAACCGCAGGGTGAGCGCTCCGGAGATATGGGGCGCCGGCTATGATTCGAGGCCATCGACTGAATACCATATAGACTATGATTTCCCGGCTCTTGCGGCATTGGGGGTGAACCCTTATTCCTATTATTCCGTTCTTTATTCTCCTCTGTATGACAGCAGGATCGGGGATATTCTGCAGGACGGAGAGTATGTGGGCGTCCGGCTGGTCTCTTCGGAAAAGGATGAATTCGATCTGTGGCATATACTCAATACTGCGATACAGGCTGATTCCACATCAGTGAAGCTTTCCCAGATAGGCGACATCACGACCCGCAGGTCCGGTCTCACTATATCCAGGAACAACCAGTCATATGAGGTCAATGTGGTGTATGACTTTATCGGAAGCTACGAACTGGGCAGACGCTTTGCGGATGATGTCCTCGAATATATGAATGATGAAGTGCTTCCTCTCGGGTACAAGGCTACAGCTCCCGGGTATGGCTGGTTCAATGCCCACAGGGACACTTATGCAGGTCTGATAGGACTTGTCATCCTGCTGGTTTTCGTAATCTGCTCGATTTTCTTCGAGTCTCTCAGGCTTCCGTTTGCCGTGATACTGATGGTTCCGGTGTCGTTCATCGGGCTTTTCCTGACGTTCGGGCTGTCGGACATCACGTTCGACCAGGGAGGGTTTGCCGCTTTCGTGATGCTTGCCGGTGTGTCCATCAATGCCGGGATATATCTCATATATGAATATCTGCAGTCAGTCAGGTCTGACCGGACTGCAGTGCGGCGGTATGTAAAGGCGTTCAATGTAAAGGTCGTGCCCGTTATGCTGACAATCGTTTCCACGGTCCTCGGTCTCATCCCTTTTCTCTTCGATGGGCCAGATGAGGTCTTCTGGTTTGATTTCGCGGCGGGGACGATAGGCGGTCTTGTCTTTTCCGTTATTGCTTTTGTGCTGTATCTTCCTGTCTTTGCCATTCGTAAGAAAGACCTTTAAGGCGCGGTCAGGAGCCGGTCCTGGCCGGTTTTTGCAAAAAAATCAAAAAAAGTCGAATTTCTCTTAGGTGTTTTTCGGGGGGTATGCGTATATAGTCTGTAACGCGACCGAAGATGAAAAACATTTCCGACAATACTGACAGGCATAATGACCTGGATATTCTGGATCATACATTGCGGTTCTATCTTTCCGCTTCCTCTGATGATGAAATGGAGGCATCTCTTGCTGCGCTTGACAGCAGGATAGATTCTGTGATGTCGGGAGCCAGGAAGGCCAGGTTCAGGAGATGGCTGTATCCGGCGGCCGCAGCGGTCGCCGTTGTCCTCGTGTCAGTCGGCATCACCCTTGCCCTGACCTGGCAGGATGGTACACAATATTATGCAAACAACGGAGAAACGGCCGCTCTGGTAGGGCTTCCTGACGGAACACAGGTATGGCTTAATCCGGGTACGGAACTGTCTTTCGACCGGTCGTTCAATAAGGATGAAAGGAATGTCTCGCTGAGCGGTGAGGCATATTTCGATGTGTATCATAATCCCGGATGTCCGTTTATAGTGACTACCGAGAGTTTCCGGATAAAGGTGCTCGGGACAGTGTTCAATGTCAGGAATTTTCCGGGTGACCGTAATCCGGATGTCTCCCTTGCCTATGGTTCCGTGGCGATGCAGAATCTTGACGGAGTCAACCTTGTCCGTCTGCGTCCGGGGCAGCAGGCAGTATTCGATATCGAGGAGCAGTCTTTGGAAATCAATGATATATATGTCGGGGACATGCTGATGAGGCATTACGGGGCGGTCTCCCTGAAAGCATCGACTGTAAAGGAGATCGTGTCCGAGATCTCGGAAGTGTACGGGGTGAAGATAATCATTGATGGGGAAGACGATGGAGCCACATATAATTTCAGTTTCCAGAAAAGCAGCAGTGTCGGGGATATCCTTGATATGCTCGAGTTTGTCTGTGAGGATATGAAATTCAGCGTAGAATAGTCCTGTGGGGCTGCAGAACCACAGAATTAGATAAACACTAATTTAAGAATTGATAACCAAAATGAAAAGTAGACTACACTTTTTGCTGAAAGCTGTCTTTCTGCTCTGTCCGGTTATGTTTTCCTGTCTGACGGAATTGTCAGCGGAACCGATCTTGCAGCAGAGATTCAGTCTTAAGATGTCTTTTGCGGCTGCACCTCTCAAGCAGGTGCTTGATGAATTTACAAACCAGACGGGGGTGACTTTCTCGTATGGGACTTCAATGGAGGACACCTCTCTGTCAGCTGTGAATGTGGATGCTGTTGATGAGTCTCTCGAAAATCTTCTCGGATATGTGCTCGGCGGGACCGGAATAACCTGGAAGATACTTGATCAGGTGGTGGCTCTGTCGGCTCCTGATACGGTGAGCGAGGCATCCGTGCCAGGACGGCAGGAAGATGGACCGAGAAATCTGTCAGGTCACGTCACGGATGTTTCAGGAGAGCCCCTGATCGGTGTGACGGTGATGGTTGAAGGGACTCTGAACGGTACACAGACAGATGTGGACGGCAACTGGTCCCTGACAGTGAGAGATGCGGAGAATTCTTCGCTTGTATTCTCTTGCCTTGGTTACCAGACCGAGACTATGCCGATAGGTACCGGTGATGTCATCAACATCACTATGCGTGAGGATGCGGAACTTCTTGATGAGGTGGTCATTGTCGGCTATGGCACCCAGCGCAAGGCAAATATAACCGGTTCGGTGTCATCCATAGATTTCGGCAGTCTGGCGGAGGGCCGTCCTATTGTCAATACATCTTCCGCGCTTGCCGGACTTGCTCCCGGTATGTCGGTAATGCAGACTTCCGGCCAGCCCGGTGCGGAATCGACAAATATCAGGATCAGGGGTGTGGGGTCGTTCACCGGAGGTGCCACGTCTCCTCTTGTGCTTGTCGATGGCATCGAATGGCCTATGGATGATGTCAATCCAAACGATATCGAATCGATTTCAATCCTGAAGGATGCTGCCTCGACTGCCATATACGGTACACGTGCGGCAAACGGAGTCATCCTGATCACCACCAAGTCGGGTACGGAAGAAAGACCTCGTGTCAGCTATTCATATAAAGGGATCTTCCAGATGCCGTACAATGATCTGGACTGGGTGCAGGACTATGCGACTTATATGGAGCTCTTCAATGAGGGCTGCGAGAATGCAGGGACATCTCCTCGTTTTTCACAGTCGGCTATCGATACCTGGAAGGCTGCCGCGGCGGATCCGTACGGGCTCAACGAGTACGGGGTCCCTAATTATGTCGCATATCCTAATACCAACTGGTTCGATGAGATTTTCCAGAACGGGTACTCTCAGGAACACAACCTCAGTATCTCCGGCGGCAGCAAGACAGTGCGTTATCTTATTTCTGCCGGATATCTTGACAATCAGGGAGTCATGAACCGGTTCAACCTCGATTCATCTTCAAAGAGGGCTAATTTCAGGGCGAATATCGAGGCCGATGTGCTGAAATGGTTTACTGTAGGCACCAAGATCTACGGACAGTTCCAGTCGGATGGTACGGCCGGTATCAGCAACGGTTTCAACTATCTGTACCAGACTACTCCAGGTCTGTATCCCGGAAGCGAGAATGCGTGGGGACGTCCAGCCAGCAACGAGGAGAGCCCAAATGCGAACAATATCTTCGCCCAGATGGCCGGCAGTGACGGTACGAAGCATACCTGGAGGATCAACGGAACCCTCTATGCCAAGATACGTCCTTACAAAGGCCTGAGCATTGAAGGTACGTTCAACTATTCTCCTACGTTCAAGATCAATCATACCTACAGCCGTGAAAACGGTTTCTGGGATTACATCACGGATACGAGATACTCTACGACAGAGCTTTCAAGGGCTATGGTGACAGACCGTCTGGAAAGGTATTACCGTATGACCACCGATCTTCTCGTAAGATATGATGAAACATTCGGAGATCATTCCGTAGGTGCCATTCTCGGTTATTCTGCCAGTCTGTACAGGTCTTGGGGATATCAGGTGCGCAAGCAGGGGGCGACCGACTGGATGCTTAACGAAGGCGGAACCTATTCCACGCTCTACGATGCCTCATACACCTCTATGCAGGGCTGGGGACTCCGCTCATATTTTGCCAGGCTTAACTATGCATACAAGGACCGTTATCTTTTCGAAGCCAATTTCAGGGCTGATGGATCTTCCCGTTTCGGGACCAATAACAGATACGGATTCTTCCCTTCATTCTCGGCAGGCTGGAAAATAGATGAGGAGCCGTTTATGGCGGATACAAAGACGTGGCTGTCCCATCTGAAGCTCAGGGCATCGTGGGGGCAGACAGGAAACAATCTGGGTATCGGCAATTTTGCCTGGCAGGCTACATACAGCGCTGGCAATGTCGTGCTGGACTCTTCCAATATGACCTCGCTCTATATCCAGACGATGAGTAATATCAACCTCCAGTGGGAGACCACCACCACTACCGATATCGGTATAGATGCCGGCTTCTTTAACGACAGGCTCACTGCGGAGGTCGACTACTATTATAAGAATACGACGGATATCCTCTTCACTCCGAGTACGTATCTGACTATGGGAAAATTCTCTCAGGTGCCTTCGAATCTCGGAAGTATGTGGAATCAGGGTATCGAGATCGCGCTTAACTGGAAGGATACCATCGGTGATGATTTCTACTATTATGCAGGCGTGAACTTCTCTTTCAACAAGAATATGGTCACTTCCTTCAAGGGAAAGCTCTCCAGAGGTTATGATGAAGAGGGTAAATATTATACCAATCTGTCCGATGTCTCCGAGAACTGGTCTTCCCCCGGCAAGCTGATGGAGGGGCACGAGATAGGTGAACATTATATCTATCAGAGATATAGAGGAACCGGTGTCGGATACACTGGAGGCCAGGTGGATGTCAATGCAGGTCCTGTGGACGGAATAATACGTACGGAGACCGATATGGAGTGGGTACGTGCGATGATCGAGTCCGGCTATAGTTTCAACGGTGTGACGACAGTGAGCAAAGACCAGCTGTGGTACGGTGATTTCATCTTTTCCGATACCAATGGAGACGGGAACTATGGAAATTCCTATGATATGGATTTCAACGGCAAGAGCTCGACTCCTGCATACAATATAGGTATCAATCTCGGCTTCTCCTGGAAGGGGATAGATTTCAGTATGCTCTGGACAGGTGCATTCGATTACTATATATTCTGGAATTCCAACTATTATAATGCGACCAACTGCACCTGGGGATATGCCATAAGTCAGAGAATAGCGGATGACCACTATTTCTATGATCCGGAAAATCCTTCCGATCCGAGGACAAATATATGGGCTACCTATCCGCGTCTGTATACCGGAGCCGACCGCAGCCGTCAGCAGAGCGATTTCTTTGAATATAAAGGTGATTATATGAAGTTGAAGAATGTCCAGCTCGGCTATACTCTTCCGGAGAAGATCACAAGGAAATTCTTTGTGAAACAGCTCAGATTCTATGTCTCTGGAGAGAACCTGCTTACCATTACTTCCTATCCGGGAATGGATCCGGAACTCGGGAACAAGATCAATTACCCTCTTATGAGGCAGGTTTCAGTAGGAGCACAGGTTACATTCTAATTGATGGAGGAAATAAAGATGAAATATAACAGAATTTTGATTCCCGCCCTTTCCCTTCTCCCGCTTGCAGCATGCACGGATATGCTGGATATAGCTCCGGCCAATCAGATTGCGAGTGCAAATATGTGGTCTACGGAAAGTCTTGCAGACAAGGGAATGGCAGGCCTGTATGAGAATTTCTACAGGGATGACCTGTCCAGGATCCAGTTGAGGTACGAAGATATGGCAGGTCTCAACAGACAGGGCTGGATGGGAATGGAGTTCCAGTGTGATTTTGTATCGGACAATTACCATCTGAGGGCTCTGTCGGATGCTACAAAAGACGCATCTGAATTTGTGGTGTGGTATGAATGGCAATGGTGCTATACTTCCATCCACCGTATCAATGATGCTCTTGCCAACCTTCACAAGGCAGGCCTGAGCACGGAAAAACTTGAGCGTTATATATGCGAGGCGCGTTTCCTCAGGGCGTGGACCTATTCCCGTCTGAACAAGATATATGGCGGGGTGCCTCTCTATCTTGAAGTGATTTCGGAGGATCAGTGCACCAGGAGCCAGTCTACTGCGGTCGAGGTCTGGAATGCTGTCATAACGGATCTGAATTATTGTATCGACAGCCCGTATTGTCCGGTGAATACCCTTACGGAGAATTATGGCCGTCCTTCCAAGGGAGCAGCCTATTCTCTCCGTGGAATGGCCTATATGTGGCTGGCTTACGAAGCGGAGAAAGGTTCGCAGACCGAATATGATGCTGCCTATTATTATCAGCAGGCGGTGAATGACTTCGAGATGGTCGATGACTGCGGCTATGGACTGTGGGCAGGTAAGTTCATTGATTTCTTCAACTATACCAACGAAAAGGATCACGAGATGATCTTCCCTCTTCAGTATAATACAGATGCCGGCTACTGTGACAATCTCCAGCTGATAATCGGTGGACGTGACACCTGGAACAGCTGGTCCAATGCCAGGCCTTCTTCGGATTTCGTGGACTATTTCCAGAATGCTGACGGGACGGTCTTTCATTGGGTGGATGTCATCCCGGAATGGGAAGATCAGGTATTTGTCGACAATCCTGCTGCACGGGAGGTGTTCTTCCTCCGGAACGGAATCCATCTCGATGCCGATGGCACTGTCATCCAGGACAACTGGGACAGGGACCAGGCAGGTATTATCCAGGAGAGGATCGACCGTGTCGTAGGTCTTCTGGGTGGTCTCGATGAATTCAACCGCTACTATCTGCCTGATGGCAATGAAGACAGAGTGCGCAGAGGATATGCCGACAGGGATCCACGTCTGAAAGATATCGTGCTGACTCCATACGAACCGTATGATACATTCAAGGATGCCACTGACAATGGCGGACAGATACAGATCGGCAAGGAGTTGAGGTGGCCTTTCCTTGTAGAGGGCGATGACTACGGTGACTATTATATCGGCACCTACAACAATATGTTCGTGTTCAAGAAGTATTCTTACAACAAGCCGGACGATCTTATCGACCGTCTGCGCTGTCCGACTGACTGGCCGCTTATCCGCTACACGGATGTCGTACTGCAGCTCGCAGAAGCCTATGTCCACGTCGGAAGATCGGGGGATGCAGTCGCTATTGTAAACCAGATCCGTGCACGTGCGGGGATGCCGAATATCAGTGTCGGGTCCGATGAGGAGGTGATGGAAGCTATCCGCTATGAACGGCGAGTGGAACTCTGTCTGGAAGGTCACGATTTCTTCGATGAATGGAGATGGGGCACCTATAAGGAAATGAAATTCCAGGGCCTTGAAAGGTATGGCGGACAGAACTGGTGGGGAGAGTGGGACGGATACGATTATTACTGGTATTATACCGATGATATGTATCCGTGGGCTGCCCCTGCCCAGGAATGTCAGCGAAACCCTAACCTTAAGCAGAAACCGGGCTGGGCTTATTGATGTCATTCTGAGCGAAGCATTGTCATTCTGCGAAGCATTGTCATTCTGAGCGAAGCGAAGAATCTGTATCAGACTTAATGAAACAAAAACATACATAACAATGAAGATAAGAATGTTCATATTACTTGTCACTGTGTCCGCCTTGCTTATGGGAGGCTGTGCCAAAGAGGAATTCCCCCTTTTCCGTCCGGGAGACAGCAGCCTTAACAAGACGGAGGGGGAAGATACTCCTGAGCCTCCTGTCAATCCTACGGAGCCGGACTACTCCCTCCTTACTGCCGAGAACCATCCGAGAGTCATTTTCACGGATGAGGAATTCACCGCACTTGCAGAACTGGCCGGCTCGGGTGCCAATTCTGCATTCACCCAGATCCATGACAAGATCATAACCAGAGCCAACGGCTATATAGGGGATTCTGATCTGGTCAGGGAGCTCGATGGGAAAAGGCTTCTTGCCGTCAGCCGTGAAGCCGAGGAAAGAATATTGTTCTGTGCTTATGCATACAAGACTACGGGAGATACGAAGTTCCTCACACAGGCTGAACACGATATCCAGACTGTATGCAAATTCTCTGACTGGAACGCCAGGCAGCATTTCCTCGATGTGGGAGAGATGGCGGCAGGTGTAGGACTCGGCTATGACTGGCTCTACAATGATCTTTCCGAAGAGACCAGGGAACTTGCCCGCAAGGCATTGAATGATTTCGCATTCACTCCTGCAAACGAGGGGACGTGGAACCTGAATTTCTATGAAGCGGAAAGTAACTGGAACCAGGTCTGCAACGGAGGTCTTGTCTGTGCGGCTCTGGCTGTGTATGAAAGCAACCAGTCTGTGGCCAAAGGGATCATTGAAAAGGCAATAGAATCCAATATCCCGGTAATGGAGGCTCTGTATGCTCCGGATGGAAATTATCCTGAAGGATATTCATACTGGTGTTATGGAACGCTTTACGAAGCATTGATGCTGACTGCTCTTGAGACGGCTGCCGGCAATGATGCCGGCCTTTCGGGCACCGAAGGTTTTTCAAAGACCGGGAAATATATGGTGTTTATGGAGGGTCCGTCCGGGATGTGCTTCAATTATTCGGACTGCGCCCCGTCTGCCATACCTTGTCTGGCACAGTGGTATTTCGCCTGGAAATTCAACGACCTGTCGGTGCTGTATATAGAGCAGGACAGGATCAGCAAGTATGATTCTTCGGCAGAGGCACGGCTGCTTCCTCTGGTTGCCTATTACGTGTCCAAGATTTCTCTCAGCGATATTTCCGCGCCTGAAGACTATATCTACCGTGGTGGAGGGGCCACACCTGTCGTCCTTGTCCATGACACCTGGACTATGGGGCTGGAGGACAAGTTCCTCGGTATAAAAGGAGGGAAGGCCAGCACCAGCCATTCACATATGGATGCCGGATCCTTCGTGTATGACTATAATGCCGTACGCTGGGCTTCCGATATCGGACTGCAGAGTTACGGTACGCTTGAGCCATACATAAACCTGTGGGATATGAATGACGGTTCGGAAAGGTGGACGGCATTCAGATACAACAACTTCAACCATAATACCATTACCGTCAACGGCGCTTATCACAGAGTGGCCGGGGAGGGTGAGATTACCGGGCTCGTGAATTCGGACGGGCAGAAGGGAGCGACTATAGACATAACCGCCCCTTTGAGCAATGAGCTGCAGTCCGCTGTCCGTACGATCTACATAGATGGAGATGACCTTGTGATCAAAGACCAGATCAAGGCAAGGTCGGACAAGGATGCAGAGATCCGCTGGACTATGGTGACCCAGGCTCAGCCTACCATAGAATACGGTTTTGTAACCCTTGTAAAGGACAACAAATATATGTGGCTGACCAAATCTTCATCCACTGGCCATAATCCGGAATGGAAGACCTGGAGCACGGTAGGAGAGCATTTCTGGGATGCATCCAACGCCGGGTATTATGAATGCGGCTATACCATCACCATCCCGAAGGGAGATGAGGCGGTCATTACTATCAAGCTGACTCCGGATGATCCTATGGAATAATACACATATCGACACTTTATGTATAACCAAAATTTCAAAAGAAATGAAAAGAATTCTTTTTTTGATCGCTGTGGCAGCTACTGTATTGCTTTCAGGATGCAATAAGCCAGGTAATCAGCAGCAGACGCAGAATGAAAACATCGAGGTCGCTCTTACCGTGACCCCGCATGATGACAACTCTGCCACTATTGAAGCAGAGCTTACGTCCGGCAGCTTCTATGGCGCCAGGCTCATCGAAATGATGAATTTCGCTGATGTGACTATAGATCTGGAAAGTGAAATCCAGCTGACAAACTATGTCATCGAGAACGGAGTGGACGTCGAACTGCCGTATAGCAATACTGTCACGGATGTCCGTATAGGTCAGGATATGTTCACTGCGATAGCAGTGTATGACAATACGGGCCGCGCTGTGGATGTAGTATATGAAAGATGGACACCGCTCGGACTTCCTGATGGATGGAGTACCGAAAACAATCCTGGTGAACTTGAAGAAATAGAGTGGTAACCTTAAATAAGAAAGAAAATGAAAAAATATATTTCACTTTTTGGTGCACTTGCACTTATAGCGGCTTCCTGCTCAGTTGATGAGAACAAGATGGCCCGGCCGGGTACGGAAGACGGCAGCAGGATCGTCCTGTCCGGTACTTCAACGATGAATACCAAGGTCTCTATAGGAGAGAAAGACGGAGAGGTCTATCCTCTTCTCTGGGCTACAGGTGATGCCATCAAAGTCTCCACCCAGGGTGCGGCTCTTGCTACTGAAGATAATCCTGCCCCTGCCGGTACTTTCTCCAATGAGAATGCAGAACTTTTCTCCGAGTCAGCCGGACGGGTATCAGGTGTATTCCAGACTACAAATGCTCTGGTCGCGGATTCAGATATGAAACTCGTCATTACGTATCCGGGTTCTGCCGTATATTCGGAAGGGATATTGACTTCAACTGTGCCGGCTCTGCAGACTCAGCGCACTGCCAGTTCAAGCATACATGTAGGCAATTATGCTCTTGCATATGACAATGATGTAGACCTCGCCGCCGGCCAGACCGAGGATGTGACCTTCGAACTTCAGCAGAAGACTGCGTTTGTCAAGATGGTTATATCTTCTTCGGAATACTCTGCATATAATCTTACCGGAGCCAAACTTTATGCTGTAGGCGCTGAACTGGCAGGAGATGTCGCATGCGATCTGTCAACAGGCGAACTGACTGCGACAAATACATCCGAGAGTGTCGGAGCTGTCATTTCACGCCCTTCGGCATTGTCCGAGCCTCAGGAGGTCTATTTCACGGCTCTCCCTTGCGACCTTTCCGCAAATGGCTCTGTCTATGCCATCATTACAATGGAGAATCCGGCCGGCAATGAAACTGTCACCATCCCTGTCAAGATCGCTGGCGGTGAATTGAGGGAAAGCTGCCTTTCTGTCATTGAAATCACCGGTGTAAGCGCAAGTTCTCTTCCGGATGAATTCAAGTGGTATGATCCTGTCGAGACCCGCGACCTTGTTGATGGCTGGGCATACGGAAAGCAGAATACCTATTTCATAGAGCAGAAGCCGAAAGGCGAAGGTGGCACTACCATTACAATCGATGTCCGTGCACGCGGAGATTTCTCGAAAGTCAAGGAGCCTGTCTATTACGGCATACTCAGCCACGCGAACGTGGGAAATACCAGGAAGCTCCTTTATCTTCCGGATGGATCTGAAGTCTATGAAGCGACTCCGACCAATCTTGTGAAAGATGACTACACTATAGATGTCAGCTGCTATGATCAGGCACAGACGGGAACCTGGGGAGTGGTTGCCCTCTATGACAAGGATTACAATATTATCTGGTCGTTTATGATATGGAGATATCTGACCGGCGATGAACCGGGGGATGTCACTTATCCTGCCGGTGATATCGTCCTCCTGGACAGACTCATCGGTTCGGATTACAGTAACTCGTATGCAGCGGAGCTCGGAAAGATGGGCGGAGCCTGGGCATATTTCCAGTGGGGTCGCAAGGATCCTTTCATGTGGTCCAACAACGGTAATTCAGTCTATAACCAGACGTATGTCACTGCCGGACTGGATCTCGAGGATGTCACAAAGACTCCGTATCTGA
Organism: Candidatus Cryptobacteroides intestinavium; assembly: GCA_017694845.1. Taxonomy (GTDB): domain Bacteria; phylum Bacteroidota; class Bacteroidia; order Bacteroidales; family UBA932; genus Cryptobacteroides; species Cryptobacteroides intestinavium. Next base: position 4,698 of record JADIMI010000022.1, on the reverse strand, counting down.
TCTATGGCGCCAAGGATTCCGATGGCGACTGGCAGGCAGCAGAGCACAGGCCGGATCTCTGGGGAGGAGTGAATAACACTACCGACTGGTACGACCCGAACGGGATCGGCCATAAGACAATATATGACCCTTGCCCTGCCGGCTACCGCGTCTGCGATGCCCGCGTGTTCAATGAAGTCAAGAAATCAGCCCTGAGATGGGAATTCGACAACGGTATGGAACATCAGAGTGATGAAATGGTAGACCAGAACCAGAGTCCGTTCACCGGAGACAATACAAGTGTGCTCGCATATCCTCTCGGGAATGATTCGAATGGCAATACGATGTATGACTACTGGCCATATAGCGGTGCGCACTGGGGATCAAACGACCAGTGGGGCAACCGTACGGGATCCAACAACAGGCACGGAGCCATCTATTGGGCAAACAGCGTTAATCCGACCACTACATCAAGGGGTGTCATTATGCAGTATTGCTATTTCTCTGCGACGTTCGATATGGCGGCGGTAGATGCAGTGAGATCACAGGCTTTCGCAATACGCTGCCAGAAGGACACCGAGAACAGATAGTACTATACCGATTCCATAATCATGTCCGGCCAGGGACATCCCCAGTCCCGCCGGACTTATGTCCAGAGGATGCCGGAAATCTCCAGGCATCCTCTTTTATTTTCATTTCTGCTGTTTATTCATTAAATTACCACGTTTTTTCGAGAGGATAAATAACATACCGATGAAGAATATATTCTTTTCTTTTTTGATGTATATCCTGTTTTCTTTCTGGCCGGCGGATGCCGTCTCGGCTGAGGAGACAGGTCTCGCGGATATCCGGGATTCCTTTGTCGAGGCATCTGTGGTCACGTATGCTCCGGATGCCGAAGTCACCCGTAAGTTTATAGAATATTCCGATTACGGCAGGGCGAACGATGTGCTGCTGCTCCAGCTGTATATGTCGGTCCATCTTCCTGATGCCGAGGTCAGAAGGCTGCTCGATGCGTTCGACTGGGAGCAAGGGTGCTGGACAGATATAGACTATGCCGCGCAGGACAGGGGAAGATGGCCTGCGACCCTGCACGTGACGAGGATGTATGCACTGGCTAAACTGTACAGATATCCGGGCAATGAATGGGAAGGTTCCCGGGAGCTGCATAAGCTTCTGCATTCCGCGATGGGATGGTGGTTCAGCAATATGCCGGTATGTCCGAACTGGTGGCACAATGATATAGGGGTGCCGAAGAAGATGACCTCTGTTCTGCTGATGCTTATGGATGAACTGTCCCGTGAGGAGATTGCCGGTGGCCTCAAGGTGCTTGAGCGTTCGAAGTTCGGGATGACAGGGCAGAACAAGGTGTGGCTTGCGGGGAATAATCTGATGAAGGGGCTCCTTGTCGATGATCCGGCTCTGGTCGCGGAAGCGAAGAGACAGATTGCGGAAGAGATATACGTCACGGACAGTGAGGGTATCCAGGAGGACTGGTCTTTCCATCAGCACGGCCCACAGATACAGTTCGGGAATTACGGACTTGCATACGTGGATGGGATTTCATTCTGGCTCAGGGTGCTGAAAGGGACAGAGTATGCGTTCTCCGATGAGCAGGTCGATATAGTCTCCAGTCTGATGAAGGACGGTATCTGCTGGAGTGTATACAGGGGAGTGATGGATCCGAGTTTCTGCGGAAGACAGAATTTTATCGATGGAGGAACGGGCAAGGCCTACGCCCTTGCGGTGGCGGCACAGAATATGGCGGCGGCGACAGATGGCGAGGAATCCCGGCTCTATTCGAGGATTTCCCTCGAGAATCTCCGACCGGACCTCTATGCCAATACCCTGGTCGGGTCGAGATACTACTGGAGGTCGGACTGCGGCATTTACAGACAGCCGGGCTGGTATGCCTCCATCAGGATGCATTCCGAAAGGACTGTAGGTTTTGAATTCACCAATAAAGAGAATACCCTGGCCAATTTCTCGGCGGATGGGGCATTGATCATAATGCAGGACGGCAGGGAATTCGACAATATTTTTGCATACTGGGACTGGAGAAAGATTCCGGGAGTGACAGCATACAACGATGGCAGGCCGATCAAGTGCGATGATTCCGTCGCCGGGAAGCGTAACTGGTCATCCCACGTCGGCGGTGTGGCGGATGGGGATGTAATGGCTGCCACTATGGAACTTGACAGAGATGGTCTGCACGCGTTGAAGAGCGTGTTCTTTTTCCCTGGATGTGTCGTGAACCTCGGTGCCGATATCAGAGTCTCTCGGAGTGATATCACCGGGGTCACCACCGCGATAGACCAGACTCATCTGGTCGGCGATGTTATGAAAGGGGAGTCCTGGGTGCATCACAACTCCAGAGGATATGTCAGTCTGGACGGGGCGGAGATACATATCAGTGACAGTGTCCAGACTGGAGACTGGGGGGCTGTAGACCCTGCACTCAAAGGAAAGAAAGATTCAGGACAGGTGTTCAAATGCTGGTTTGAACATCCGGTGGACGGGCTTTCAGACGGGAAGAGCGGATCTTATGCATATGCTGTAGTCCCGTGCTCCACTGCAAGACAGACTGCCGGATTTGCGAAGAAATATTTCAGGGGAGGGCGCAGGTCTCCCGTTACAGTGCTGCGCAATGATGCTGACTGCCAGGCGGTGCGCTGCGGAGATGTCATCTGCGCGGTTCTACATGTCCCTGGAAGCTACGAGCTGGCCGGACAGCGGTTTGATGTTGACAGGCCTTCTGTCATAGTCCGGCGGGCGGATGGGAAGGAGGCTTTTACGGATCTTCCTGAGACAATGCGGCATCTTTCGGACAGGGTATTCGCCAGGGCTGTGGAGCAGTTCTCTCTTCTGGACAGAAATGTGACTGCAGAAGAGGAGAGACTTGAGAGTGTGTCGCACCGTGACACCGTTCTCTTTCCCCGTAGCCTTGATCCTGAAGGCAATCTTGTCGTCAGCAATATGAGATGGTGGTGTTCAGGTTTCTTCCCAGGTTCGCTCTGGTACACTTACGCGTATACAGGAGATGAGCGGATGAAAGCTCTTGCGAAAAGATATACTGCTGGGCTCGAGCCGTTGAAATTCCGGAAGGATGACCACGACATAGGCTTCCAGATAATGTGCAGTTTCGGGAATGAGCTGGCTTTTACAGGCGACAGTCACTGCGTGGAGGTCATAGATACAGCTGCTTCATCATTGTGCACGAGATTCGACCCTGAAGTGGGCTGTACCCGTTCGTGGAACCACGGCAGGCAGTGGCGTTTCCCTGTCATCATAGACAATATGATGAATATGGAGCTCCTTCTCAAGGCATATCAGCTGACAGGAAGGGATGAATATCTGGATGTGGCTGTATCTCACTCCACTGTGACTATGAAGAATCATTTCCGTCCTGACAACAGCAGTTATCATCTCGTGGATTATGATCCGGAGACAGGTGCAGTACGCGGACGTCAGACTGTCCAGGGCTTTGCCGACAGTTCTGCGTGGGCCAGGGGACAGGCCTGGGCGCTGTATGCATATACTATGGTCTACCGTTATACGCATCAGAAAAAGTTTGTCGATCAGGCTGCGGCGGTGGCGGACTATGTGATCGGACGTCTGCCGGAGGATGGCATTCCGTACTGGGACTTCGACTCGGACCGTATCCCCGATGACTTCAGGGATGCTTCTGCAGCCGCGATAATGGCAAGCGGTCTGATAGAGCTCTCGACATATGTGTCAGGAGAGAAATCGCATAAGTATCTGTCTGTAGCGGAGAAGATGCTCAGGGCACTTGCAGGTGAGGAATATCTTGCGCCCGAGGGCGGAATGCATGGCTTTCTGCTGCAGCACAGCGTAGGCAACAAGCCGGGGCGGTCGGAGGTGGATGTCCCTCTCACATACGCTGACTACTACTTCCTTGAGGCCCTTCTGCGTTACAGAGATCTCGCTTCCTGCACCGGCCGTTGACCCGGTGCAGGCCCATTCTGTAAAATAATACGGGCAAGCATAAAAAAAGTGGGCTTATGCCATCGTCATTCAGAAAAATATCCCTATAATTGCACCCGGAAAAATCGATAGTAGTAAAAAGTGTTCTATATGGATAGCAATCAGAAGAAAAGAGCAGTGGTCAGCTATGAGAATATGTCAAAGGAACTGGCGGCTGCATTTGCGGAGAAGTACCCGAAAGGGTTCAGTGATTATTTCCCGGATCTGGTCAAGTATGACAAGCCGGATGGAACAAGTTTCTATGCTGTCACACTGGAGATCCCGGATGCGATTTACCTGGTGAAGATAAAGGTGCAGACGGATGATGCAGAGGATATAGAAAGATGGCTTGATGGGGATGATGACGATGATGAAGGAGGAGTAGGTTCATCCGGAGACAGGGATGATCTTCCTGACAACGACATTTCCCAGTATTCGACAGGAGATGATGATCCTGCAGACAACGACTGACAGTGATTCCGTAAAAGATATTGATACAAAGGCGGCTGAAATTGACTTTCTGCCGCCTTTGTCATTTGTCATTCTGAACGACTTCTCCCTGTCGTTCTGAACGAAGCGAAGAATCTGATGCAGAACCTCTTCTCTGTCATTCTGTTTTCTATGACTTGTGCAAGTATTTTATGATATTTTTACAGTCATACGGCATCGGTATTAGTCGCACCGGAAGTCATCGGTCCTTTATATTTACCCGAATATGACCAGTCGAAGGGCACC
>JADIMI010000086.1 GCA_017694845.1 Candidatus Cryptobacteroides intestinavium | reverse complement strand
ACATCAAGCCTATCCGTGACTACGACCAGTTCGTTGACACCACTATGGATTTCAAGATTGTCAAGATCAATCAGGAGTTCAGGAATGTGGTTGTTTCTCACAAGGCTCTTATCGAGGCAGAGCTCGAGCAGCAGAAGAGCGAGATCATCAGCAAGCTCGAGAAAGGACAGGTGCTCGAAGGTACTGTCAAGAACATCACCAACTATGGAGTGTTCGTGGATCTCGGCGGAGTGGATGGACTTATCCATATCACTGACCTCTCATGGGGCAGGATCAACCATCCGGAGGAAGTCGTTCAGCTCGACCAGAAGATCCGAGTCGTCATCCTCGACTTCGATGAGTCCAAGAAGAGGATCGCCCTCGGTCTCAAGCAGCTTACCGTACACCCTTGGGATGCACTCGATCCGAACCTCAAGGTAGGTGACAAGGTGAAGGGCAAGGTTGTCCTGATCGCTGACTACGGTGCATTCGTGGAGATCGAGCCTGGTGTAGAAGGTCTTATCCATGTGTCAGAGATGTCTTGGTCACCGCGTCTGCGTATCGCCCAGGACTTCCTGAAGGTAGGAGACGAGGTGGAGGCACAGATCCTCACCCTCGACAGGGAAGAGAAGAAGATGTCTCTCGGTCTGAAGCAGCTCGTTCCGAATCCGTGGGAGAATATCCGCGAGAAATATCCGGTAGGTTCGAAGCATTCAGCCATTGTCCGCAATATCACCAACTTCGGTGTATTCGCAGAGCTTGAGGAAGGTATCGAAGGACTTGTACATATCAGTGACATTTCCTGGACCAAGATCAAGCATCCGTCAGAGTTCGTGAAGGTAGGCGACAAGATCGATGTTGTCATCCTTGACTTCGACGAGGAGAACCATAAGCTCAGCCTTGGCCACAAGCAGCTCCTCCCTAACCCTTGGGATGAGATCGAGACCAACTTCTCTGTAGGTACAGTGGTTGATGGTACAGTCGCAAGCCTCTCTGACAAGGGCGCAACAATTACATTCTCGGGTGACATTGAGGCTACCTGCTTCAACAAGGAGCTTGTGAAAGAGGATGGTACTATGCCGGCTGTCGGAGATACACTTCCGTTCAAGGTTGTCGAGCTCAGGAGAAGCACCAAGAAGATCGTCGTTTCTCACGTGAAGACATATGCTGCGGATGAACCTAAGGCAGGCAAGCCGGTATCTGAAGCAGACAGCACCAAGAAGGCAGTCAAGAAGATCAATTCCAACATTGAGAAGACTACCCTCGGTGATATCGATGCTCTTGCCGCCCTCAAGGACAAGCTTGAGAAAGGTGAGTAACCGATGGACTTCACTCTGAATATACTGGGCACGGCTTCGGCCTTGCCCACTGTAAACAGATATCCGAGCGCTCAGGTACTTGATGTACGTGGGCGCTTGTTTTTGATTGACTGCGGTGAAGGGGCGCAGATGCAGATGCGCCGGCTCGGGCTTTCTTTCCTGAAAGTGGATGTCATCTGCCTGTCGCATATACACGGTGACCATCTTTTCGGCATTTTCGGTCTGCTTTCCACGATGGGGATGCTCGGGAGAAAGACACCTCTACGGGTTTTCGCTCCGAAGTCATTCGGCCCGATACTGAAGTTCTTCCTTTCCTATTTCGGGGAAGGCCTGCAGTTTCAGATAGAGCATTATCCTCTTTCGATGAAGGAACCGGAGAAAGTTATGGATACCAAGGCCGTGGATCTGTATGCATTTCCTTTGAGGCACAGGATAGAGGCATTCGGCTTTCTGTTCAGGGAGAAAGAACCTCAGAGGAATATATACAAGGATTCCATAGAGAAATACGGACTGGGAATAGCGGAGATGGGACATCTCAAGAATGGAGAGGACATTGTGCGGGAGGATGGTACAGTCATCCGTAATGCGGATGTCACGTACCGGCCGTATGATCCGCGTTCGTTTGCCTATTGCAGCGATACTGCTCCGTTCCCTGAGCTTCCGCAGTGGGTGCACGGTGTCGACCTCCTGTACCACGAGGCGACATTCCCTGAATCAATGTCTGAAACAGCGGCAGCCACATACCATTCGACTACGGTCCAGGCTGCGCAATGTGCCGCAGAGGCGGGCGTGAAGAGGCTGGTAGTCGGGCATTATTCATCCAGATTCGGGGACGTCCGTCCGTTTATGGATGAAATGGTCCCGATATTCCCTAAGACTGTCCTCGCAAAGGAAGGGGATGTGATAGAGGTCCCTTTGAGACGGTATATCGGATAGTTTTTGTAATTTTGTCAGCCTGCCTGCCCGGCTGTGGCAGGCTGTGTACCGAAATTTGATATGGAGATGAAGAAATTCTTTTCAGGCCATACCGTTGCATTCATTGTTGCGGCCGCTGTCTCGATGCAGGCGGCATCAACGGCAATTGCTGATTCAACGCCTCAGGAGGAATATATAGAGAAATGGTATCGTGTCGCTGTCTCTGAAATGTACCGGAGCGGTGTGCCGGCAAGCATCACTCTGGCCCAGGGCCTTCTGGAATCAGGCAGCGGACAGTCGGAACTGGCTGTGTATGCCAATAACCATTTCGGTATCAAGTGCCATGACTGGAAAGGCCAGAAAGCCTATTTCGATGATGACAGGAAAGGGGAGTGCTTCCGGAAATACCCTCACGCGGAGGCATCTTTCCAGGACCATTCTGATTTCCTGAGGTACAGGGACAGGTACAAGTCGCTCTTCGATCTTGACAGGTCCGACTACAGGGGATGGGCCTACGGGCTGAAGAAAGCCGGATATGCTACGGATCCTGCATATCCGCGGAAGCTTGTCGAAATTATAGAAAGATACGGACTGGACAGATATGATTCATACTCGCTGTCCGACATAGATACAGCTTACAATGTCAGGGATACCGGATCAGACAAGGCAGCCAGAGCTGCCAGACGGGCGGAAAGGAAGCTGGCGAAGGAAGCCAGACGAGCGGCGAGGCAGGCCCGCAAGGCAGGTCTGTCCACACCGTCCGGACTTCCGGAATCCCCTGTGCTGATCGAGGCGCCTGTCCCTGTGGAAAAGGGTGAGTATGAAGAGTTCAGTTTCTCGATGTCCAGACAGATGTACTCCCAGAACAATGTGCCTTTCGTATATTCTGTAGAAGGAGAGACATATTCCAGCATAGCCAGGACGTACAATCTGTTTATCGGGGAGATATTGAGGTTCAATGATGTGGAGAGTGATGCAGAACTGAAGCCCGGTACGGTCGTATACCTGCAGGCCAAGAAGGGCAGGGCTGCCCGGCTGGTGGACAAATATGTGGCAGAGGGAGGGGAGACACTGTGGGAGATTTCCCAGAGGTTTGCGGTGAAGCTGTCGGCCCTGGAGAAAATGAACGGTGTGGATGCCTCGTATCTCATCCGTCCGGAAGACACTATTGTACTGAGGTAGGAATGAAACACTGTCATTCTGAAACATTGTCATTCTGAACGAAGTGAAGAATCTGATGCTCTAAACCGGAATGGAACTCCAGATCCTTCGCTGTCGCTCAGGATGACAGACGGCGTTGAGGCTCCAGATCCTTCGCTGTCGCTCAGGATGACAACGAAGGGAGAAAAAGTGATTTAATATGAAGAAGAAAAAGTTAACGGTCATTACAGTATCTGCGGCTGCCGTTCTGGTGGCCGGAGTGTGTCTGTGGGTTGGACTGAGGTATCTGACCGACAACAGAATGCCTAATTTCAGCAAGGAATACGTACTGTACGTCTACCCTGATATGTCAGCTGAGACGGCACTCGATTCTATTGCAGCCGGTGCCGGAGTCATCCGTCCGGGAAGTATGGACCGCTGTGCCGGCAAAGAGGACCTCGGCGGCAGAATATGTCCGGGACGTTATGAGATCGATCCGTCGATGACGAGCATATATGTGGTCAGGATGCTTTGCAACGGTTGGCAGAGCCCCCAGAAACTCACTCTTTCCGGTACGATCCGCAGCAAGGGGAAACTTGCCTCGGTCATTGACAGACAGATGATGGTGGACTCTGTCACTGTGGATTCTCTGTTGAACAGCAATGAGTTCCTGCAGCAGTTCGGCTTCGACTCCACCAATGTGTTCGCGCTTTTCCTTCCGGATACATATTATATGTACTGGACAGCCACACCGGATGAAATATTCTCCAGGTTCAGGAAAGAATACGATGCATTCTGGACGGAGGATCGTCTGGCGAAAGCCGATTCCCTGGGCCTGAACCAGATGGAGGTTTCCATCCTTGCCTCGATAGTAAGCGGGGAGACACTCAAGTCATTTGAATATCCCGCCATAGCGGCTGTCTATCTTAACAGGCTCCGTATCGGGATGAAGCTCCAGGCGGACCCTACGGTCGCCTATTGTTTCGAATATAAGCTGAACAGGATTCTCAGAGTGCATACGAGAGTCGATTCTCCGTACAATACATACAGATATGCAGGTCTTCCTCCCGCTCCGATCAATGTGCCTCCTAAAGCCTGTATAGATGCTGTCCTCAATCCTGACAGACACGATTATCTGTATTTCTGCGCAAGTCCCGATTTCAACGGCACGCACCGATTTGCATCTACATACAGAGAACATCTTGTGAACGCCAGGGCTTTCCAGCGTGCTCTCACGGCCCGTCTGCGGGCTGCCGAATAGGGCGTGCCTACTCCGTTCCGGACAGGCTCGCGAGCTTACGGGCAATTATGCGCGCGGAGCAGGCCACCAGTTCAGGGCAGGGGCGTTTCCTGTAATATTCCTCCGTGCGTTCGGATGGGGCGGGTGCTTCTGTCTCGTGTCTATTCCTCAGCCCGAGCAGCTCTGCGCATATAATGCTGCCGTTCTCCTTGCGGAATTCGCCTGCGAGTTCCTGGACCAGAGCGTAATTGGCTGTCCTTTCTGCCATATTCTTCGGCCTGATGGCTGGAGAGATGAACCCTGCCGCCATCCCCATAGCACTGACTGTTCCGCAGACCTCCCTCATTCGTGCCATTCCACCCCCGAATCCAGATGCTATTGTCGCTATAGTCTGTTCATCTGCTCCGAACACATCGCAGAAAGCCAGCATCACGGCCTGGCAGCAGTTATATCCGTCCAGGAAATTCTGTTTTGCGCGTTGCGCCCTCTCTTCTACGTCGATTTCTGTTTTCAGATTCATATCTTCTATTGTCTGGTGACCTTGTTCACAAATTTCAGCGCTCTTATCTGGGAGATGACCTTGTCCAGCTCCAGGCTGCTCGGTACGGAGATCTTCAGCGTTATGTCGTAGACGCCTGTCCTCTCGTTTTCCGAAACGTTGAAGCTCCTGACAGATGCCCTGAATGTCCCTACAACTTCCATAATCCCGTTGATCACGGATGCTTCGTGCTCTGCAATCACCCTGAGCGTGGCCTGGAAACTGCCTGAACTCGGGTTGTCGCTCCAGCGGACCTTCTGTATCCTGTACGGGTATCTGTCCATAAGCCTTGCCGCGTTCGGACATGATATCCTGTGTATCTTGATTCCGTCCTTGATCGACACGAACCCGAACACATCGTCCCCGAATACAGGATTGCAGCACTTGGCCATCCTGTAGTCCAGGTTCCTGACATTTTTTGCATCTATGACAAGGATATCATCGGATGACTTGCCGCCGCCGGTACCGTATGCCTTTTTCTCCTGCTGGGTAGAAATGTCTTCGGAGGACTTTGCCGGCACATGTTCCAGGATGAAGTCCTTTATGTCGGCTATATCCAGCGTGCCATCCCCTATCGCTGCATAGAATGCATTCAGTGTCTTGTATGCCCGCTTCTTCATGAAGGCTGCGAGCATGTCATCGCTTATTTCCAGCTTCCAGTTCTTGAGCCTTCTCTCGAGCAGTTCCCTGCCTTCGGCTGCATTCTTGAACTCTGTCTCGGACAGATGCTTGCGGATTCTTGCCTTGGCTTTCGATGTGACCACGAAATTGAGCCAGTCGGCCGACGGCTTCTGGTTCCTGCCGCTCATTATCTCCACGACATCCCCTGTATTGAGCTTTTCCTTGATGGAGACTGCCTTGCCGTTGACCCGCGCTCCGGTACATTTGACTCCCAGGTTGGAATGTATGTCGAATGCGAAGTCGAGGACAGTCGCCCCGGCAGACAGCTTCCTCAGCTCTCCTGATGGGGTGAATACGAATATTTCCTTTGAAGGAGGAGCAGGGAGTTCATCTTCATAGTATTTCCCGTTGGTCTCTCCCGGATGCTCGAGGGTGTAGCGTACAGAGTTGAGCCAGCTGTCCAGGGAGGCTTCATGCTTGATCCCCTTGTAGGACCAGTGCGAGGCCAGGCCGCTTTCCGCCATCTCGTCCATTCTCCTTGTCCTGATCTGTACTTCCAGATATGCGCCTTCGCGGTTCTTTACCGTGATATGCAGTGATTCATATCCGTTCGGCTTGGGATTGGACAGCCAGTCACGGAGTCTCTTCGTGTCGGATTCGTATTCTTCCGTCACATAGGAGAACACTTTCCAGCACAGGTCGTGTTCCGTCTTTCTGTCAGGTTCGCAGTCTATTATGAAACGGATTGCAAAGACATCGTAGACGCCTTCGAAAGGAACCTTCTGCTTCTGCATCTTCTTCCATATCGAATATGCCGTCTTGGTCCGGACTTTCAGCTTATAGCTGATGCCTGCCTGGGAAAGCTTCTGCTTCAGCGGCTCGATGAATTGTGTAGTGAGCCTCTGCCTGTCCCTTTCCGTACTCTTGAGCTTGTTGGTGATTGCCCTGTACTGTTCAGGCTCGGCGAAACGGAAGTAGATGTCCTCCATCTCGCTTTTCATATTGTACAGTCCGAGCTGGTGCGCCAGAGGTATATAGAGCATCAGGGACTCAAGGATCTTGCGTTCGCGCGACAGTTTCGGGAAGATCTCCAGGTTGCGCATGACCTCCAGCCTGTCTGCCAGTTTCAGTACCGTGACACGGGGGTCTTTCGAGTAGGAGACTATGAGTTTCTTGTAGTTCTCGGCCTCGAGTCGGGTGTCTTTGGGCTTGATCGTGGAAATCTTGTTGAGTCCATCGACCATTGTCAGCACATCTTTCCCGAAGATGTCCTGGAAACTATGCCTGTTCTCCATACCTCTGCCGCCATCCTCTGTCCGGTCGCTGCCATTCAGCTGGACAGCTGCAAGAAAGCTTGCAGGGTCATTGCTGTCCTGGAATCTCATTGCCTCGTGCAGGAACACTGCGGCGATGCATTCGGCCGGCAGTCCGATCTCATCGGCTGCTATTTTCGCCACACCTACAGGATGTTCAATAAACGGCAGGCCGTTCCCTCTGGTCTGACTTGAGAGGTATTGCCCGGCAATCTCATATGCTGTCCGGATCTGCTCTTTGCCGGCAGCATCGAAGCCGGGGAAAAGTTCGTCTATCCTGTCCATAGCCTTCAGATTTGATCCAAAATACAAACTTAATTAAATTCCTCGGAAAAACCTTTCAGAATTTGGTTATCTTTGAAGAATGAAATTTCATATAGAATCAGAATACAGACCATCCGGTGACCAGCCGGACGCCATCGACGGGATATGCTCCGCCCTCAACGACGGGGTTGACGCCGTGACCCTCCTCGGAGTGACGGGGTCCGGCAAGACCTTCACTATGGCAAATGTGATAGAGAGGCTGCAGAGACCGGCCCTTATCCTGAGCCACAACAAGACTCTGGCGGCCCAGCTCTACGGGGAGTTCAAGAGTTTCTTCCCTTCGAACGCCGTTGAATATTTCGTGTCATACTATGACTACTATCAGCCTGAGGCCTATATCCCCACAACAGATACATACATAGAGAAAGACCTGAGCATCAACGATGAGATAGAGAAACTGCGCCTGAGCGCCGCCTCGTCCCTGCTGTCCGGCAGGCGGGATGTGATAGTGGTGTCCAGCGTCTCATGTCTCTACGGTATCGGCAATCCGGAGGATTTCCACGCCCAGACCGTGATGGTGCGCAGGGGAGAGGAGAGAAGTATGACCAGGCTGCTGTATCAGCTGGTGGATGCATTGTACTCACGTACTGAAACGGATTTCAAGCGCGGTACCTTCAGGGTCAGGGGCGATACCGTTGACATCTGCCTCAGCGGCGGCGACAATGCCGTGAGGATAGAATTCTTCGGAGACGAGGTGGACAGCATTTCCATAATAGACCCTGTTACAGGGGCTTTTATCGACAGTCTCGATGAGGTCGCTGTCTATCCTGCCAACAATTTCGTGACCACCAAGGAAAGGAGTATCAAGGCAGTCAGCCAGATACAGGACGATATGGTGAAGCAGTGCGAATATTTCAACGAAATAGGCAGGACTCTGGAGGCAAAACGTCTGAAACAGAGGGTTGAATATGACCTTGAAATGATCAAGGAGATGGGCTACTGCCCCGGCATAGAGAACTATTCTCGGTATTTTGATGGAAGGAGCGAGGGAATGAGGCCTTTCTGCCTGCTGGACTATTTCCCGAAGGACTATATTACCTTCATCGATGAGAGCCACGTGACGCTTCCTCAGATAAGGGCGATGTACGGGGGCGACCATTCCCGCAAGTCTGTATTGGTGGAATACGGTTTCAGGCTTCCGGCAGCAGCCGACAACAGACCTTTGAAATTCGAGGAATTCGAGGAGATATCCGGGCAGACTGTTTATGTCAGCGCCACTCCGGGAGACTATGAACTGGAGAAGTCCGAAGGGCTTGTGGTGGAGCAGGTCGTCCGTCCGACAGGCCTTCTCGACCCTCCTATCGAGGTCCGTCCTACCAGGAACCAGGTGGATGACCTTCTTGAAGAGATCCGGGTCAGGGCGGAGAAGGATGAAAGGGTGCTTGTGACGACCCTTACCAAAAGGATGGCGGAGGAACTGGAGAAATATTTCACGAGGATGGGTGTGCGCTGCCGTTATATCCACTCGGATGTGGATACGCTTGAAAGGGTCGAGATCATAGAGGATTTCAAGAACGGGCTGTTTGATGTCCTGGTGGGAGTCAACCTCCTGAGGGAAGGTCTTGATATCCCTACAGTCTCCCTTGTGGCCATACTGGATGCCGACAAGGAAGGATTCCTCCGTTCAGGACGCTCACTTACCCAGACTGCCGGAAGGGCCGCCAGGAATGTGAACGGGCTTGTGATAATGTATGCAGACTCCATAACGCGTTCGATGCAGGAGACTATCTACGAGACGGACCGGCGGCGGGCAAAGCAGATGGAATACAACAGAAAGCACAATATCACCCCGACGCAGGTGGGTGTGAAGAAGAACGCTCTGGCGGCGGATGGCGAATCCTCCGGACGTGGCGCAGGAGCCGGAATACGGCACAGGAATCCGCGTCTTGACAACACTGTCAGCGGGAAGGTCAGTGCCGCGAATGCATACGAAGCTCCGCATTATATCCCTGACCCTTCGGAACTCGGGCGCGGGGCCGTTTCTGTAGGGCTTGGCCACGATTCCCGTCGCGAGACCAATTCTGCGTATGTCGATGGCTATATCCAGGCGGATCTTGCTGCAGTCCTTCAGGATCCTGTGATCCGGTCTATGACCAGGCCGCAGGTGGAGAAGGCGGCCGAGCAGGCGAAAAAGAATATGCAGAAAGCTGCCGCTGACCTGGATTTCCTTGCGGCGGCTAAATACCGCGATGAGATGTGGGCTCTCAACGAATATCTCAAGGTCTGGAAAGAATAGCCGCCATGTCTTTGCCGGACTTGAATGAAGACTCTACTGCAGTCCTGACTCTCCTGTCAGAGCGGCGACCTGGCGGGTCACGCTGCCGATATTGTCGAACAGTACAGTGTTGAACCCGAGTTTTCCGGCAGCCTCGATATTTGCACGGCTGTCATCGATGAATATGCATTCACAAGCGTTCAGACCGTACCTTTCCAGCAGGATCTCGAATATCCGTGGATCGGGCTTGATGAGCTTCTCCTGTCCGGATACCACGATTCCGTCGAACTCGTGCAGGACGGCATATCTGGAATAAGCTGTCGGGAATGTCTCTGCCGACCAGTTGGTCAGTCCGTAGATGCCGTACCCGAGTCCCTTGAGTCTCATCAGCAGTGCTGCGGTCCCGGGAATTTCTCCGCCGAGCATATCCCCCCATCTGTCCCTGTACATCCGGATAGCCTCGGTATATTGCGGGAAACGCTCTTCCAGCAGCTTTACGCCTTCATCGAAAGGACGCCCTCTGTCCTGTTCTGAATTCCATTCATTTGTGCATATACCGGACAGGAAATCTTCCATCTTCCTGTCATCATTGAAATATTCACGGTACAGATATCTCGGGTTCCAGTCTATCAGAACCCCTCCGAAGTCGAAGACAATGTTCTTTATGCTGTCCATAGTGCGTTATTCTTTTATGGCCGCCCGGCACATCCTGCCGGTCAGCGGTGCAAAGGTAGGATGTTTTTCTGTCAAAATATGTAATTTTGCATCAAATAGAGTCTGATATGAGAAGTGTAATACAGCGTGTCGCGCACGCTTCCGTGACAATAGACGGCCGGTGCGTGGCTTCTATAAACCAGGGGCTGCTTATGCTGCTGGGAATAGAAAATGCGGACAATGAGGAAGATGTAGACTGGCTTTGCAAGAAGGCGGTGGGATTGCGCATATTTGATGATGAGAACGGCGTGATGAACAGAAGTGTCGCGGATATCGGAGGAGAAATACTTGTAGTCAGCCAGTTCACGCTGATGGCTTCGTACAGGAAAGGCTGCCGTCCCTCCTATATCCGTGCAGCCGGTCACGATGTGGCGGTACCCCTGTATGAATGTTTCTGCAGGAAAGCGGGCGAGGCATTGGGAAGGCCGGTACAGAAGGGGGAATTCGGGGCGGATATGAAAGTGGAGCTTCTGAATGACGGCCCTGTGACCATCTGTATCGATACCAAGAACAAGGAATAGACATATTTGAGAGTCGCGCTGTGATATTCCGGCGGATATTCCACGGATTTTCGTAAATTTGCAGGCGTTTGATAAAATAACGTGAATTCGATGAAAAAGACATTGGCTGTTGTTCTCGCCGGTCTGACTGTGACCGGAATGTATGCTCAGGACATTGATATGGAGCAGATTGCCCGGATAAGGGATTCTTTCGGGAATACATCTTCGGACAGGGCTGCACAGAATGCCATTTCCAATACATACAATCTGAAGAGTCTTGCTCTCAACAGGGAAGAGCAGGGCAGGACGGACCATTTCTTCAAGTACAGGGTGGATGTGAGCGGCATTACCGACCAGCAGCAGTCAGGGAGATGCTGGATGTTCACCTCTATGAATGTCCTTCGTCCGGGTGTAATGGAAAAGTTCAATATTTCCTCCTTCGATTTCTCCCATAACTACTGCTATTTCTGGGATATGTTCGAGAAAAGCAACCTTTTTCTCGAAAACGTGATAAGTACGGCGAAGAAGGATATAATAATGGACAGGGATGTGGCTTTCTGGTTCCAGAATCCTGTCAATGATGGAGGCGTGTGGAACAGTTTCTACAATGTGGCGGAGAAGTACGGTGTCGTCCCGGCTGAGGTGATGCCCGAGACCGCGCATTCCAACAGGACTTCTATGCTGACATCTTTCCTTAATGAACTCCTCCGCAAAGAGGGATATGCGCTCAGGGAGATGATTGCAGACGGCGGTAGCGAGAAGGAGGCCCGCGAGTACAAGATCGGCTCTATGGAAAAGGTGTACAGGCTGCTTGCCCTATGCCTCGGTGAGCCTCCGGTCGAGTTCGAATGGAGGTATGAGACCAGGGATGGGGAGATAAAGTCGCTTGACAGCACTCCGCTGGACTTCTACCGCAGCATAATTCCCGAGAACTACAGCTCGGATTCGTACATAATGGTAATGAACGATCCTACAAGGCCTTATTATAAGGTCTACGAGATCAGTAATTACAGGAATACGTATGAAGGCATCAACTGGACGTACCTCAATCTGCCTCTTGATGTCATCAAGGCAGCTGCGGTCAAATCTATCATGAATAACGAGGCTCTGTACGCATCGTGCGATATGAGCAATTTCTATAATAATGACGAAGGTATAGCAGATCCTCAAATGTACGACTATGAAGCCCTTTTCGGTATCGAGTTCCAGATGGATGACAAGAAGGCCCGGATACTTACCCGTGAAAGCGGCTCTGCTCATGCGATGACGCTGATAGCAGTGGATACGGATGAGGCCGGGAATACCGTGAAATGGCAGTTCGAGAACAGCTGGGGTGCGACGGCGGGGCATGACGGCTATCTTACATTCTCGGACAAGTGGTTTGATGACTATATGTTCAGACTTGTCATAAACAGCGCCTATCTGGATGAGAAGGCTCTTGATGCAGCCAGGACTAAACCCGTCCTCCTGCCTGCTTGGGACTATATGTTCTGACGCAGTTCCGCTTCACTCATTGACGGTTTCGTTCCGTCATCATCGATGAAGCCGCCGGCCTTGTCTCCATAGACGATGCGCCGGTTTTTCACCATAGATGCAGCCTTTCTCTTGTCACCATAGACGCAGCCGGAGGCGGAGTGAAGGATCTGGAGGGATCACCGGGAGAAGTATGTGTTTTTAACTTTGTTGTCTTGGACGGATTGATGTCCCGCGCACAGAGACGCTCTACGGACCGCGAACAACAACTTTTTGTAATCCACTGAGACACAATGCAATGCAAAATAACCTTGTTCGCGGTCCCCTCAAAAAAGTGGGGACCACGAACAATCGATTTTTATAATAATCTGTATTTCAATAAGATACAAATTAGGCTTGTTCGTGGTCCGTTGTCCCTCCCTTCTTCTCCAGATTCTTCGCTGCCGCTCAGAGTGACAATACAGAATAATGCAGAATGACAATGCAGAAAATGTACAGAATGCTCAGAAGAACAGGCGCCCCTATAAACGAAAAAAAGAGGAAATCGCCACTCTCGTGGGGACCCTCATACTAACCACATAATTAATAACACTAAAACTAATAACCGTCTGCAAAGGTACGGCTTTTTTCATTAAATGCAATACTTCCTGGTGAATTTGCATAGGATTTAACAGAAATTTAACAATTCGGTGAATTCCGTAGGGGTTCCGGTAAAGTGACTTCTTGTCAAATCTTTGCTATATTTGCGCCGGTAAATTGAATGTCGATGAACAAAATCAGATTCTGGTTCAGGAATGCCAGGCCTACTTCGCTGCCGCAGAGCGTGATGCCTTCCGTGCTGGCGGTCTTCCTGGCTCTTCAGACAGAGGATTTTTCTCTGATAATGGCTCTGTGCGCTGTGGCAGGTGTCATTGCGGCGCATCTCTCCTTCAATCTGTTCGATGATTATTTCGACTATATAAGGAAACGCTCTGACTACAGGGTAGAGCTCAAGCACGAGGGATTCAGGGCAAGGGTGAGCAAATGTACGTATCTGACATCCGGAGCTGCCACTGTGGGGGAATTGCTGGCTGTCTGTATCATCACATTGCTGCTTGCTCTGGGTATCGGTATTCTTATTTTTGCGTATAGGGGTATGCCCGTTCTCTATATTGCCGTTATGGCTGCAGCACTTAGTTTCTTCTATTCCGCCCCGCCGCTCAGGCTCAGCTATCACGGTCTGGGAGAACTGGTGATCGGCATCGTGTTCGGTCCGTTGAATATGGCCGGCACCTATTATGCAGCCTGCGGGCAGATGGACTGGGAGATCCTGTTTGTCGCTGTCCCGGTCGGACTTCTGGTGATGAATATTGTCTATGTCCATTCAATACTGGATTTCATCCCGGACAAGAAAGCGGGCAAGATGACCATGGCCGTATTGCTGGACAACCAGAAGGCGATGCTTGCTGTCGAAGGCGTGATTGTGTTTCTTCCGTACATTTCTGTCATTTACGGTATGCTGTCAGGATACCTTTCTCTATGGTACTGCCTTGTGTTCCTGACCCTGCCGATGGCTGTGTCTCTGTATTATATGATGCAGCAGTATGTGACCGACCCGGACAGAGTGTTTGAGCCGAAACCCTGGATGGGGCCTCTCAACGGATGGGAATGGATCAGGGAGGCCGGTATCGAATGGTTTATGATACGGTGGCTTACAGCACGTAATCTGCTTGCGTTCTTCTGTCTGATAATCATAGTGATATGTGTATTCCGCGCATTGTTGGCTTGAAAGACGGTGCGTATGCTTGCAATCGAGTAATAAACATCAATATAATGAAATCAATCACATCTTTCCTGTATCTTCCGTTATGGTTCTTCAAGGCCAGGGTGCTTGGCAGGAAGATCCCTCTGCAGACAGTGCTGTTCGTGTCAGACAGATGTAACCTGAGGTGCAGGCACTGCAGCGTGTATGCCAAAAAGGATGTCACGACCAAAAGTTACAGTCAGATCAGGGAGGAACTCCTGTATTCATACCGCCTCGGCTCCCGTTTCGTGGATTTTGAAGGAGGAGAACCGACTCTCTGGAGGGACGGAGAACATGATCTCAACAGCCTGATCCGTCTGGCGAAGGAAATAGGATTCTTCTCCACGACCGTCACGACCAACGCGACAATGCCTTTCAGAAATATAGAAGCTGATTCCATCTGGGTAAGTATGGATGGAGTCGGGAAGTACCACGATGCGGTGAGAGGGGCCGGCATGTTCGACAGACTGGTGGAGAATGTCCGGGACTGCGGCCATCCTGCATTGAGCGTCAATATGGTAGTGAGCAGGCTGAATTACGAGTCTCTTGACGAAGCTATGGAATTTGTCCGGAACAATCCCCATATCAGGCAGATATCCATCAATTTCCTTACACCTTATCCCGGGTCAGAGGATCTTATGCTTGATCCGGACATACGCAGCAGTATTATAGACAAGGTGATCGACTACAAGAAGAAAGGTTATCCGATAATGAATTCAGTGTCCGGTCTCAAGATGATGAAGAAAATGGATTTCAGGAAGTACTGCTGGGTATCCAACTTCATAACCGTGGATGGGGTGCGGCATCCTGACTGCGGAGGGTCGGAGCTCGGGCTGTGCGACCGCTGCGGATTCTGTATGTCGGGGGAGATGTACAGCGTGATGCATCTGAAGCCCGACACCCTTCTTGCAGGACTGAACCTCAGGATGTAAGCTCATATGATATGACACATTATGGGGGTGTTTCTGCAGATTTATGTTTGTAATTTTTTGCCATATTGATTATATTTGCGGAGTTTTGGATGCGGGCATATATTTTGCTGGTCCCGCCCTGTTTTTACTGAATTTTCAGAACAATTTTTATATTGATTTTTATGGTTTATTCACACGAAGTGCAGCAGATGTGCTGCGTCAAAAAAGGACCGAACCACGGCCCGGCTCCAATCCCGGAGGAGGGAAAATGGGTAAAATC